>NZ_JBNPOK010000010.1:0-70585 GCF_050315135.1 Collinsella sp. SGI.033 | reverse complement strand
TAAAAAAGCCCCGTCCCAAATTAGCTACCTTATGAGTAGGTGCGGAAAGGGTGTGAATGTTGGATTTACGCGCTATGATGTGCCCCTGCATACAGAGCCCGGCGGAATGGTAACGGTCGCTGGGACACGTTATTCGAAAGGACAATCATGTCAGAAGAGCTTCGTTCCATCCCGCCCCAGCAGGGGTCTTTTGTGTTTACGTCGGAGTCGGTGACCGAAGGCCATCCCGATAAGATCGCCGACCAGATCAGCGATGCCGTCCTCGACGCAATCCTCGCCAAAGAAATAGAGCTGCAGGAGCAGGGCTATATTGCGCCCAACGGCGTGCCCGCCAATGTGGAAAACGTCCGCTGCGCCTGCGAGACCCTCGTGACCACCGGCACCGTCATCGTCGCCGGAGAGATTCGCACCCAGGCATACGTCGACGTGCAGGAAATCGCCCGTGGCGTCATCCGCCGCATCGGCTACAACCGCGCCAAGTTTGGCTTTGACTGCGATACCTGCGGCGTCATGAGCCTCATCCACGAGCAGTCCCCCGATATCGCCCAGGGCGTCGACGAGTCATTTGAGACCCAGACCGGCGCCACCACCGACCCGATCGACCTGATCGGTGCCGGCGACCAGGGCATGATGTTTGGCTACGCCTCCAACGAGACCAAGACCCTCATGCCCATGCCGCACTACCTGGCAAGCCGCCTGGCGGAACGCCTGTCCGCCGTGCGCCACGACGGCACCCTGCCCTATCTGCGCCCCGACGGCAAGACCCAGGTCACCGTGCGCTACGAGGACGGAAAGCCCGTGGAGGTCACAACCATCGTCATCTCCACGCAGCACGCTGCCGAAGTTGAGGACATGGGTAAGATCAAGGCCGACCTCATCGAGCATGTCATCGCACCCGTCATGGATGCCGAGAACATGCCGTGGGATGGCGCCGATATCTATGTGAACCCCACCGGACGCTTTGTCGTGGGCGGCCCCATGGGCGACACGGGCCTGACCGGCCGCAAGATCATCGTCGACACCTACGGCGGCTACGGCCGTCACGGCGGCGGCGCCTTTAGCGGCAAGGACTGCACCAAGGTCGACCGCTCTGCCGCGTACGCCGCTCGCTGGGTCGCCAAGAACGTAGTCGCCGCCGGCCTGGCCGATCGCTGCGAGGTCGAGCTGGCCTACGCCATCGGCGTGTCCAAGCCGCTGTCGATCATGGTCGACACCTTTGGCACCGCGCATATTGCCGAGGACAAGATCGTCGAGGCCGTGGAGAAGACCTTTGACCTGCGCCCGGGCGCAATCATCCGCGACCTGGACCTGCGTCGCCCCATCTATGAAAAGACGGCAGCCTACGGTCACTTTGGCCGCGAAGACGCCGACTTTACCTGGGAGAAAACGGACCGCATCGACGAACTCAAAGCAGCCTGCGGCCTGTAAGCTAACGAGAAAAACCACAGCCAAATAAAAACGCACCAAAAAGAGGTACCGGAACAACCGGTACCTCTTTTTTATTTAAAGGTGGTGAAGATGTATCGACATGGGACACCGAATAGGTCACCAACCGATGAATTTTGAAACACGCGCGCCTCTACCATGTATCCTAAGTTCCGAGGACTTTAGTATTTGGTCGATCGCGAGTTCCGCACGAGCCGGAGAGCACTTAATGTGCTCTCCGTGCGAGCAGGACTGTCCGAGCAGGCGACCAAATACTAAAGCCCTCGGAACGGCGGGACAGCGTATGCCCCGCCCCTCGGGACGACGAGATAGAGAAGGAGCAGCCATGGCAGGCAAGCCGCAAACACTAGCTACGACCTCGGCATTCGAGATCTTGGGTCCCATCATGGTCGGCCCCAGCTCATCGCACACCGCCGGCGCCCTGCGTTGCGCCCAAGTTGCCGCCAGCCTGCTGGAAGGCCGCATCACCAAGGTCACCTTTGGCCTGTGGAACTCCTTTGCCCACACCTACCGTGGCCATGGCACCGACCGCGCACTCGTCGCGGGCATCTTGGGCCTCGATACCGACGACGAAAACATCACGCAGGCCTTTGACCTCGCGCGCGAGCAGGGCCTCAGCTATCACTTTGACATTAAGGGCGACGACGCCTCCATCCACCCCAATACCGTCGACATCGACATGGTCGATGACACGGGCGCCACGGCGCAGGTCCGCGGCGAGAGCCTTGGCGGCGGCAAGATGCGCATCAGCCGCATCAACGGCGTCGGCGTCGATATCTCGGGCATGTATTCCACCCTGTTTGTGGCGCACCAGGACGTCCCCGGCGTTCTCGCCGCGCTCACGAACCAGCTCGCCTACGCACACGTAAACATTGCCTTCTGCCGCACCTACCGCACCGAGGTGGGCGGCCAAGCTTATTCCGTCTTTGAGACCGACGGCACCCCCGATGACATCGTCGTTCCCATGCTACGCATGCTCGACAATGTCGATTACGCCACCTTCATTGAGCTTCCCGGCTCGGCCTCATCGCTCTCCCCCGGCGTTTCCGCCAAGGAAATCTTCGACGATGGCGAACAGCTCCTCGACGCCTGCGCCGAACTGGGCCTCAACATTGGCGCCGTCATGGCCGTACGCGAAGCCCGCCTGACCGGCGAGCAGCACGCCGTCGCCGCCATGCGCCGCGTACTCGAGGTCATGCGCGAGGAGACAACGGCGCCCATCGCCGCACCGCAGCGCTCGCTCGGCGGGCTTATCGGCGGCGAGGCAAAACTCGTCGACGCCACATGCCGCAACGATCTGAGCACAAACCTGATGGGCGCCGTCCAAACCGAAGCCGTAGCCCGCGCCATGGCTGTGCTTGAGCGCTCTGCCACCATGGGCGTCATCGTCGCCGCCCCCACGGCCGGCTCTGCGGGCGTCGTGCCCGGCTGCGTGTTGGCGCTCGCCGACCATCTACAGCTCGATGACGAACAGGTCATGGACGCACTCTACTGCTCTGCCGCGATTGGTCTCAACCTCACCACAAGTGCCTGCGTCGCCGGCGCCGAAGGCGGATGTCAGGCTGAGGTGGGCAGCGCCGCCGCCATGGCCGCTGCCGCGCTAGTCCAGATGCTGGGCGGCACGCCCGAGCAGGCACTCGACGCTAGCTCTATCGCACTGAGCAATCTGCTTGGTCTTGTATGCGATCCCGTGGGCGGCCTTGTCGAAGTGCCATGCCAAAACCGCAACGCGATCGGCGTGGCGGCCGCATTTAGCTCGGCGCAGCTCGCCCTTGCAGGTATCAAAAGCCTTGTGCCCTTCGACCAGATGGCACACGTGATGCTCTCCGTTGGACATGCACTTCCAGCTACGCTACGAGAGACGGCCAAGGGCGGCATCGCGCAGGCTCCCGCAGCACTTTCGGCTTGCGCTAAATGCGGCGTGTGTGGATAAAGACCCGACCAAAACAAGAGGTGGGACAAATGTCCAACCTCTTGCCAATGCCACCGTTTCAATACCACAAACAACTAGGTAATCGCTATAATGCAAGCCCAGTAAAAACACGATGAGCCGCAAGGCGAAACTCGAAGGATATGCATACGATGTCGCAAAACGACCGCACCCAACTGATTCCCGATCCTAAGCAGCCTTCTAGGCCTACCGGCGGCGTTCAGTCGCCGCGCCCCATTACGCCAACGCATAGCACAAAGCAAGGTTCGGGAAACACCTCACAGCGCCAGAACCCCCATGCGTATCAGCAGCGTCAGAGCAATAAAGCGACTAAGCACGCGCCTTCACACACGCAAAACCATCACAAGGGCCCCCGTGGGTCAGAGAACCACGCCAACGGGAAAAAATCCGGGGCCAAAATGACCCTTTTCGTTGCTCTGGGCCTCATTGTTGTCGTTTACATTGTTGGCGTTGTCGCATTTTCGCAGGTAGCCTACCCCAACACCACCATTGCCGGCGTCGACGTCTCGTTCTCCAACGCTTCGTCTGCTGCCACTAAGGTCAACTCGGCATGGAAGCACTATAAGCTCACGGTGACAGGCGATGACTTTAACTGGAGCTATCAGCCCGAGTCCGATGAACCCATCGTCGACGGCGAAGCTGCCGCAAAAGAAATCATCAGCCGCAACGAAGCCTTTATATGGCCGGTCCGCCTTGTTGAATCCTTAAGCGGCAAGACCAAAACAATCGCTACCTCCAACGAAGTCGATCTTGAACAAGACGTCGACCTGTCCATGCTCTCTGACACCTTTGACCAAAAGAAGTTTGAGGAGGATCTGGGCGCCGCCATTGACGAGTTTAACGAGGGCCGTTCGGGTACGTTCGAGGCCAATAGCTCCTATGACGAGCAAGCCGGCAAGTTTACCGTCGAGAAGGCGCGCTCCAACGAAAAACTCAACCGCGAGCATGTCATTAAGTATGCCGAGCTCGAGCTTGCCTCGCTGGCCGAGACCGTAGATCTTTCCAAGCTCGGCAACGATGCCTATGAGCCGCTCAATGAAACGCTGACCAATGATCAAATTCAGGCCGCATGCGATGCCGCCAACAACTTCTTGGGCGTCAACGTGACCCTCAAGCTCAACGGCGAGGATGCCGGCAAGGTCGACGGCAGCTCCGTGTTGCAGTGGATCAGCTTTGCCGATCCGGCCAACCCCACACTCGATACGTCGCAGATCGGTAGCTGGGCAGCCGAGCTCGCCAATAGCTTTAATACCGTGGGCACTACCCGCTGGTGGACGCGTGCCGATGGCAAAGAATGTGCCGTCGAGGGCGGTGACTTTGGCTGGTCCGTCGATAGCGACGCACTCGCCAAGCAGGTCGAGGACGCCATTAACAACAAGCAGACCGGCGAAATCGAGATTAAGTACTCCCAGAAGGCCGACACCTATACCGCAAAGGGAGAGCCCGACTGGAAGGCGTATATCGACGTCGACCTGTCCGAGCAGCACGCGCGCTACTATGACGAGAACGGTAATATCGTTTGGGAGGCCAACTTTATCTCGGGCAAACCGGGAGAGGATGCCACCCCCGAGGGAGTTTGGCAGATCAATAGCAATGACGGCGCAAGCAAGCTCATCGGTGCCAAAGACCCAAAGACCGGAAAACCAAAATACGAAAGCCCCGTGTCATATTGGATGCCGTTTGAAGGCAACATGGTTGGTTTCCATGATGCAACATGGCAAAACGATCAGAGCTTTGACGACCCAAATTCGTACAAATGGTGCGGCAGCCACGGTTGCATCAACTTGCGTCTGGCCGATGCCAAGGCACTCCACGATTGCATCAACGTAGGCCTATGCGTGGTCGTGCACTCATAGCACATCACGAACCGTGCTGCCCTGTGCGGTCAAAGTCGTGAAATACCGTGCAGTTTTACGTTTATATGCGCAGCTTTTCCCTCTCACAAGCTGTGCTTTCTCCGATCATTCCCTGCCGAGATGTAGTATTGCCTCTTGTTTTCATACATTTGCGCATCTGCGGCTTTCAGAAGCGACTCAAAATCCGTGTCCTTTGTGCCGCTTATCGTCGTACCGAGGGACGCGGTAGCCCCCAGTTGGCTTTTTGCCGTTTCCAGTAGTTTCTGAAACGCCGGATGTGTGATGTTTGGCAGAACCGCAATGAACTCATCTCCGCCAAGCCGATACACATGACGCTTTCCGAACACAGATTTCAGCGTCTGTGCGGTCTGCACAATGGCTTTATCACCGGCGTCATGTCCCTTTTGGTCATTTATTTCCTTTAGGCCATTTAGGTCGCACATGACAACCGCCAGGGGAAAGTACTTCTCCAGCTTTTCTGTGTACGCCCAATCCAGTGCTTTTCTGTTTTTACAATCTGTGAGCTGGTCATATAACGCACTATGCTCCAGTGCATTCGCATTATCGCGCAGTCTTATCATAAAAGAGACCATAAACTCGATCATATCCATCTCATTCGAGATCTCGTGCAGTTTCTCTTTGGGAGGATTGTCCACACCGTAGAATCCGACCATCTTGCCGTTGATTTTGATTGGCCCTGTCACAAAGGTATTGACACCCTGAGGTTTCAGCCGTTCATAGATGGCTTCGCTTGTTTTTTTGCATTCTTCAATGTCATGGATGATGGCATTGTTAGATTCTTGATATTGTGCAAACCATGTTTCAATGATGCCTTCATACGGCACATCCTGCAGGTTATCTTTTTCTTTGGGTACGCCCGCTTTGCACCACTCGTAGGTGTTGTCAAACGTTCCGCGGTCATTCTGTTCAAAGATGTACGCTCGATCGGCGGTCACACGCTGTCCGATATACTCCACCAGTTGATTCAGTACTTTGTCCGGAGTTGCTTCTGAAGCGGCATACCGAACCATGTCCGTGAGGAATCTCTCGTAATTCAGGAGTCGTTCCTGCGATTCGCGCTTGCTGACTTCCAACGCTTCCATTTCCTTATGGTACAGGATTATCTGGAGCTTGCTTCGCATCATCGTGGCAGTCAGAAACATACTCAGCACCCCGTACAAAATAACATTCACGAGGTTTTGGGATAGGATTGGGTTATGCTGCGCAAAGAAAGCAAGTCCGATATAGAGCAACATGCTGCTCAGGATCAGCCCGTTCATGACCGCCGCTCTAGCGGTAAACAGCAGCGGCGCTACCATCATGAACACAATGTAGTTGACCGTGAGCTCCTCCGGCGTAATCAGCGTTCCCGTAATAATGCCAAACAGCAGCAGCGCGGCAAAAAAGCTGTATACAACCAGCTCTTTCCCCAAGAAGCTTCTAAGTTGACAACGAGAAATGCAAAAATAGAGCAAAGAAAGGAACGTATAGGCCAGATACACCCATTTATATTTTCCGATACTCAGAGAAACCGCACTCAGCAGCGTTATGACTCCAAAGGCAACAAGCGCCACAACAGAATACAGCCGCATGGCTTTCCAGTTTTCTTCCCATGCATTCTGTTTTACTTTCTCATAATCACAACGACTAAACATAAACAAGGAAACGATATTATTCATACGTATTTTTCAATCTCTGTTTTATTGCTACTTTGCCTGTCCATAACAAACATCTGAGTATCCATCAGAATCAGGCCATAGTCACCGGGTTCAAAACAACCTAAATTAGGTTTTACCACTCTCCCGCAATAATTCAAGAAAACCGATACCGATCTTTCGGGTATCACCGGGCGTATTTACTCAGATTCATCCCAATCAATCAAGCATCACACTACGGATAGACGACCTAAACGGCAAGGGAGCTCCAGGGGATACCGCACTAAGACAAACGGGTCTCTAGGCTCGAAAGGCCGTTCAGGGTCAGGTCGTTGGCGACCGCCGAGACGCGCTCGATGGGAACCGAGCCGTCGGATAATGCCCACGTGCGATAGATACCGATAATACCGGACAGCAAAAACGCCAGGTAGTAATCGAACATCTCGTCCTTGAGGCCTTGGGGCAGCAGATTGCGCTCGGCAATCTCATGTTCGAGCGGCGCACGAAGACGAGCCATAAAGTCGTCGAGCGGAATGTTTTCAATCAGCTGGCGATTGAGCACCAAATTGTTGCACAGCGCCTCGTTAACGGTTTTGAAGAAGGTCGCCGCCGCTCCGAGTGCTCGCTCGTTGGTGTTACCGCCCATAGAGGAAAGCGTCTTCTCGACTGAGTCGACAATCATCTCGACCACATCCACGGCAATGGCATCGAGCAAGCCGTCCACCGTGCCAAAGTGCACGTAGAAGGTCTTACGGTCGACATTTGCCTCGCGCGCGATGGCGCTCACCGTAATATCGGCGAGGGGCTTTTCCATCAGCAGTCGCTCGAATGCCGAAAGAATCGCATTGCGACTGCGAACGATGCGGCGGTCAAGGCGCGGTTTAGTGGTGGCCATAGACGTGTCCCCTTCATGTCAACTGCCCACCTATAGCTCCTGTACAAGTGGGAGATAATCAACGTAAGAGGATTATCCTACATCTAGCATCGCAATGACGAGCATCATTAAGAACGCACGACTCACCAACTGGGCTCTAGGGCCGCTTCTTTTTATTAAGCGCCGCAGGGGAAACGCGGATACCGTCGCCAGTCTGACGAACATAGGTCTTCCGTGCCGGTTTAGAGGCCACAGCAGTCTTTTGAGCATGCTGATTGGGGTCCACGGTAACCTGAGAGGTTGGATGTGCCTTAACGGACGTAGAAGGCTTCTGAGGAGTGCGCCCGAGCTTGCACATCATACGGTCCCAGCGCGCATGGATACTCTCGTTATGAGCGCTCTTAAGGCCCAAAAGAGGGGCGGCCAAAATGGTCGGCGCGATAAAGGTGATCAGACGCCAAAGCAGATAGCCGGCAGTCGCTGCCGTGCCAAAAAAGTGACCCAGGAACAGCGCGAAGCCGCCCTCGGCACCACCGGTGCCGCCAGGCAGCGGGACGGCGGAACTCAACAGCTGTACAAAAGCACTCGCCGCCATGACCGAGAAAAAGTCAACATCGTACTGACCAAAGGCAAGCATCAAAAAATACGGAACCAGGTAGAAAAACGCCAGCTGCAACATGGTGATGACGACCGTGAGCAGCATGGACGAAAAATGGCCGGCAGAGAGTTTGAATTTCTCGGAGAACGAGTAGATCTCGCCATCGACAAAGGTACGCCAGCCCTCGATCTTAGTAGCGGAAACGCCCATGCGCTCGAGCCAATTGATAATACAATGTGCGACGCGCGTGACGGTCTTGGGCATCAACGCCACGGCAAAGATGCCGAGAAGAATGCAGCAGTGGCCGCCAAAACTAAAGACGCAAAGCAGCGTCATGTCGCCATAGCGCTCGGCGAAAAACGGCATGCGGGCGAGCAGCAGAATGGCACCCCATGCCACCAAACCAAACTGGTACACGATAAAGCGGGTGAACTGCGTGGCACCCGCTTCGCCCACATTTTGGCCGGCTTTGGTCAGGCGATAAATCTGGGCAGGCGTGGAGCCCATCATCATGGGTGTCAGGTTGCCAAAGAAGATGCCGCTCGCCTCGACCGAAATGAGGTCGCGGATGCCGACAGGCGAATTGGGATCGAGCCATACGGCAATCGCGTACGCCACGATGCCAAAAAACAAGTATAGGAACATGCAGAAGCACGCGGCAGCGAGCCACGGCGCCTGAACGCTAGCCATGGCGGCCCAGAACTGACCCATCTGACCGGTCACGACCAAATAGACGATATAGCCCACCAGCACAATGCCAATAAAGATGGCACCACGACGTGCGCTCTTGTTGTCATCGCCGCCCGAAACATCGACTTGAGGCTGTGGGGTATGCTGAGAGGACTCCGTCATGAGGCTCCTTCTGACCGTCAATGTATCTGGCCTATTGTACCCGTATGGGAGATAAGCAAAACGTAAAGCTATGGGGCAAATGGGATTAACAGACAAGCCCGCAGATAATAAAAAACCCGACCTTCGAAAAGAAGGTCGGGTATCCAAAACTTGGTAGCCCGTACCAGATTCGAACTGGTGATCTCCGCCTTGAGAGGGCGGCGTCCTAAACCGCTAGACGAACGGGCCATAAGCCTCAGCAGAAAAGAAGTGGTAGCCCGTACCAGATTCGAACTGGTGATCTCCGCCTTGAGAGGGCGGCGTCCTAAACCGCTAGACGAACGGGCCACATGACATCTGCACTGCCGTGCTGCGAGGACATATATTACGGGACAAAAAACGCGAGCGCAAGAAGAAATTCCAAATTGGCCAAATTTTGTCGTGAGGTTATGGAACACACAGGTCAACCTGGTAGCTAATTTGGGACGGGGCTTTTTTAGCTACCCCTGCCAGAATCACTATTGTTCGTCCTATTGACAGCGGGGTAGCTAAAAAAGCCCCGTCCCAAATGAGCTACCCCAGGTTGAGGTGGGCCAGAAGGGCTTCGCGGGTGTTGGGGACGTTGTCTTCGATCACGGCGTCGAGGGCGACGTTGAGAAGCTGTCCCAGCTCAGGCCCCGGTTTGACGCCGGCGCGAATCAGGTCCCCTCCGTTGATGCCAAGCATCTTAAGCGTATAGGGCTCCCCCGCTTCCAACAGTTCGTGTGCGAGCGAACGCATCTCCTCGATCGTCTCGACGTAATAGAAGCACGACGGTGCCTTACCCAGCGTATCGGCACGCTTAAGGTCCATAAGCTCGTCAATCAAACGCGGCGTGTCGACGCCCTCACCCGAAAGCGAGCGCATCATATTGAGCAAACAGGAGCGCTCGGGGCGCAACGGCTTATCGTGATACCTGATAAGCAGACACACGTCGCGAACCAAATCGTGCGAAAGCGCCAAGCGATCCATAATAGCGCGCGCTTTCTTGGCACCAAGCTCAGGATGACCGTAAAAGTGGCCGCTGCCCGCATGATCGACCGTAAAGCAATCGGGCTTGGAGACATCGTGCAAAAACGCTGCCCACATTAAGCTCGACGAAGGCGCCACGCCGTCACACAGTGCCAGCTCCCCCGCTACCGTCAAAACGCGAGCGATATGCTCGTAGACATTAAAGGCGTGGTAGACGCTGCGCTGGTCAAACCCACGAGCCGGCGCAAGCTCGGGCACGGCGGCGCAAACAAGCTCGGGATAGCGTAGCATCGCGTCTCCCCCATGTCCGGTCGATAGAATCCCCTCGAGCTCAATGCCCACGCGTTCGCGTGCCACGGCATCGAGCAGCGGCGAGCACTCGGCAAGCGCCTGTTTGGTCTTAGGCTCGATCATAAAATCCAGACGGCAGGCAAAACGCACGGCGCGCAGCATGCGAAGCGCATCCTCGTTAAAGCGACGCTTGGGATCTCCGACGGCACGAATCAGCTTACGCTTCAGGTCGCCCTGGCCATCATAACGGTCGACAAGACCGCGCTGGGGATGCCAAGCCATGGCGTTAACAGTAAAGTCACGACGTGCCAGATCGTCCTCAAGCGACGCCGCACGCTCCACACTCTGGGGATGGCGACCATCGGTGTAAAAACCGTCCAGGCGATACGTCGTGACCTCAATACGCTCATCGTCACAAAGGGCGGTAATGCCGCCAAATTTTATACCCGACTCAACTACCGCAATGCCGGCTGCCTCGAGCGCCGCCTTGGACTCTTGCCACAGGCCGCTACAGCACATGTCAACATCGTGGCTGGGACGTCCCATCAGGGCGTCACGCACCCAACCGCCTACGAACCAGGCCTCGAGACCGGCGTCCTCAAGCGCACGTAGCACACGCAGGGAGGCATCTGTGGGCTGCGTACCGTTGAGCGAAACATTACACATACCTATGGCCTCCTACGCTTGCAAGCGTTAAACGATGGTTCTCAAGCAGTCTAGCAAGAAACAAGCGTGAGCGCACATGAAATCACATCGTCGATTCGCGCGAACGAGACAGCAGAGCCCATGCGGCCAACAGATAAAAACACCCGCCTCGGAGATCCAAAGCGGGTGTTCGGCAACGATGTGTCTAAACGGTTAGCAGACCTGGCGAACGTCGATGTGCTTCTTATATTCGTCCACCTTGGCAAAATCGCCCAAACCAGGGCACTCGACCACGTTGGCACCGGTTGCCATCGAGAGGCGCAGGGCGTCCTCGACGCACTCGGGGGCATCGTGCCACACGGACAGGAAGGCGGCAAGCGAGGAATCGCCGGCGCAGACCGTCGAGAGCAGCTTGACCTCAAAGGTGCGTTTGGCAAACCAAATGTGCTCGCCGTTGGAGAAGTACGCGCCGTCGCCACCAAGGGTCAGCAGCACATTCTTAGCGCCCTTGGCGTGCAGCTCAGCCATAGCGCCCTTAACGGACTCGTCGTCGCCACCGCTCACCTTAATGCCAAAGATGTCGAGCAGCTCGTCGTCGTTGGGCTTAATGAGCAACGGCTCCATGGCAATAAGATCGGCCAGCTGATGGCTCGAAATATCGAGCACGAACTCGGCACCCTTTGCCTTAACACGGCGAAGAACCTCGGCCAGGAAACCCTCGGAGGTGTTGGGGGGCAGCGAGCCGCTAATGACCAGGCAGGTCATGTCGTCGAGCGAGTCGATGAGCTCAAACATCTCCTGCTCGTTGGCAGCATTGATGGCAGCGCCTGCATTGACCATGTTGTACTCGGTATCGGGACCGGCGTTGAGGAAAACGTTGACGCGCGTGATGCCGTCAGTCCACACGGGCTTGACGGGCACACCCAGGGCCTCGGCGCCCTTGACGATATACTCGCCTGAGAAGCCGGCAAAAAAGCCCAGGATCGTGGTGTCGACACCGTAGTGATCGAGGGTGAACGAGACGTTGAGACCCTTGCCATTGGGCGTATAGACCGCGTTGCGCGTGCGGGTGACGGTGTTGGCGGAAAGTCCGTCGCAGGAAATGTTGTAATCAATGGCGGGATTTGCAGTGAGCGTGTAAATCATGAATGTTCCTTTCACAGAGCAACGTGATAATGAAAGTATATTCCACACCTTGTGAAAAGACCATAGCAACTCGGCGAACGGTGTAGAACGCGTGCAGGTCGCCAGAAAAGCAGCAAGGAGGGGCAAAAAAATCAGGAGTGCTTGCCCTGAAGCTCATTTGCAATTTACAAATAAGCGCCCCGGCTTAAACCGGGGCGCCATATGGTCAAGAATATGTAGCGTTTCGCTTACTTGCGATCGAGCTTGCGGACAGCAACGCGCTTGCTATACTCATCGACGTGACCGAAGTCGCCGATACCCACGGACTCGGCAACGTTGGCGCCGGTGGCCATAGCGAGCTTCATGGCCTCCTCGACGTTGTCGCGATCCCTGTACCACTTGTGCAGGAACGCAGCGAGCGTGCAGTCGCCGGCGCAGACGGAAGAGACCAGCTTGATGTTGAACTCACGCTTAGCGTACCAGATGTCCTCGCCGTTGGAGAAGTAAGCGTCGCCGCGGCTACCACGGGTGAGCAGCACGTTCTGGACGCCGGCATCGTGAGCCATCTTCATAGCAACGCGGACCTCGTCGTCGGTGTCGACCGGCACGCCAAAGATGGCCTTCATCTCGTGATGGTTCGGCTTGATGAGCAGCGGCTTCTTGTGAGCAAGCTCCTTGAGCTTGTCGGAAGACAGGTCAAGGACGACGTCGGCGCCACGAGCCTGAGCGTGCTCCATGACCTGAGCCAGGAAGTCGGGCGTAGCTTTGGGAGGCACGGAGCCGGAGACGATCAGACACTCAAGATCGCCCGCGGTGTCCAGGATGTTGTAGAGCTCCTTCTGGTGCTCCGGCGTAATCGGGGCGCCGGGGTTAAGGATGCCGTACTCGTGCTGGCCATCGTTGACATAGGTGTTGATACGCGTGATGCCGTCGGTCCAGACCGGGCGGCACAGGCAACCCAGGTTCATGACCTCCTCGACGATAAACTTGCCCGTGAAGCCGGCGAAGAAGCCGAGCGCGACGGTGTCGACGCCCATCTTCTTAAAGGCGAAGGACACGTCGAGGCCCTTACCGTTAGCCGTGTAGCTGGCCGAGCCGGTGCGGACGTTCTCGTCGGGCTCGAGCGGAGAGCTCGAAACCGTCATGTCGACAGCCGGGTTAGCGGTTAGCGTGTAGAACATTTACAGTACCCCCTGTATATTTGAGGGCCGCGCGGCCAGCCCATTCCAACCACGCGGTTACCTCTGATACCAAATTAGCGAGCGGCAGCCTCAAGCAGCGCCTTGACCTCTTCGGCAGTGTTGCAGGCGAGCGCCTTCTCGGCGAGATCGTCGCACTCGGCCTTGGTCCACTGGCTGATGGTCTTGCGGGCGCGAAGGATAGACGGAGCGCTCATCGAGAACTCCTCGAGGCCCCAGCTGATCAGCAGCGGCTCAAGCAGCGGATCGGCAGCGGCCTCGCCGCACATACCGACCATGATGCCAGCCTTGACGCCGCTCTCGATGATGTTCTTGAGCGAGCGAAGCACGGCGGGATAGTACACCTGGTACAGGTTAGAAATGGTGTCGTTACCACGGTCGGCACACATGGTGTAGCCGATCAGGTCGTTGGTGCCGATCGAGAAGAAGTCGGCGACCTCGGCCAGGCGGTCAGCGATCAGCGATGCGGCAGGCGTCTCGACCATAATGCCGACCTCGATGTTCTCGTTGAACTTGCGGCCCTCTTCGGTCAGCTCGGACTTGCACTCCTCGACGAGCTCCTTAACGGCCAAGACCTCCTCGACGCAAGTGACGAGCGGGATCATGATCTTGACATCACCAAAGGCGCTGGCGCGCAGCAGAGCGCGGAGCTGTACCTTGTACTGGTCGGGGTTGGCCAGGCAGTAACGCACGGCACGGAAGCCCATGAAGGGGTTCTCTTCCTTGACCATGTGCAGGTACGGGATCTCTTTGTCGCCACCCACGTCGAGCGTACGGATGATGACCGGAGCGCCATTGAGCGCGCTGGCAACCTTGCGATAGGCGTTGAACTGCTCCTCCTCGGAAGGAAGCTCGGCAGAGTCCATGAACAGGAACTCGGAGCGGAACAGGCCAATGGCCTCGGCGTCGTGATCGAGCGCGTTGGGCACGTCATCGGGGTTACCGATGTTGCAGGCAATGATCTTCTTGATGCCATCGGCAGTCACGGACGGCTTGCCACGGAAAGCCTCGAGGGCTGCCTTCTCGGCAGCGAAAGCCTCGGCCTTGGCGGTATAGGCGGCGAGCGTCTCCTCGTCGGGATCGGCCTCGACGATACCCTTGCCACCGTCGACGACAACGGTCATGCCGTTGCGCAGCGCGGTGCAGCTGTTAGCAACCGAAAGGACAGCCGGAATCTCGAGGGCGCGGGCGATGATCGCGGAGTGCGACGTGCGGCCACCGGTCTCGGTGACGATACCGGCAACGTGAGCCTTATCGATCGTGGCGGTCATGGACGGCGTAAGGTCGTGCACGACAACAACAGTGTTTTCGGGCAGGACGGAGAGATCGACGACCTCCTTGCCCAAAAGCTCGGCCAGAATACCGGTGCGGATGTCGGCGATATCTGCCGCGCGCAGGCGGAACATCTCATCGTCCATGGACAGGAACATGTTCTCAAACATGGTCGAGGTGTCCATGAGCGCCTGCTCGGCGCAGGTGCCGCCGTCAATGGCGGCGTTGATGGCGTCGGTCATGCCCGGGTCCTGAGCCAGGACGATGTGTCCGCTCATGATCTCGGCCTCGGCCTCGCCCACCGTCTCCTTCATGTGGTCGGCCTGAGCCTGGGTCTTCTCGCAGAAGACCGAAAGGGCGGTCTGATAGCGCTCCTTCTCTGCTGCCGAATCAGCAACCTCGTGCGGCTCAAACGTCAAGTCGGGTTCGACGGCAACCATGACGGTGCCGATACCGATGCCCTCGGAAGCGTTGACTCCCTGATACATTCCCATTCCTCTCTCCGTGTCATGTGATAAAGCGTTTTGCCATATCCATGACAAAAGAGCGCAGTTCCCTTTAAACAGGTCACTGCGCCCCCAAATATGAACTTAGTTGTTCAACATGCGACCCGTTTGAGTTCTACTCGCCAAGACCGCTCTTGATGAGCTCGATGGCAGCAGCCAGAGCCTCGGCCTCGTCAGCGCCGTCGCACTTGACCTCGACCTCGGTACCGCAGGGGATGCCGGCAGCCATGAGGGCCATCGGGGACTTGCCGTTGACCTCCTTCTCGGGGGTGACGACCGTCACGTCGCAGGCATACTTGCCCATGGTGGAGGCGAAGAGGCCAGCCGGACGCATGTGAAGACCCTGAGGATTAACGAGGGTAGCCTTCTCAGAAACCATAATTGACTCCTTTTTTGTGTTTAACCCCTATCAACAATGCGACAGGAGCCATATTCACGACGTTGATTATATTAACTCACATCAAACGGTTTTTCATTATGTTTCGCACGAATTGTTGGACAGATGTCGTTCCTGCATGCTCGCCTGCCGGGCGGGGCGGTTAAGTTTGCTGCTCTACAGTCCTGCGCAAGACGGAAAGCACATTAAGTGCTTTCCTTTGCGTGCGGAACTCGCGACAAACTTAACCGCCCCGCCCGGCAGGCGAGCTGCGGATACTCGGTCGCTCCAGAGCAATATCGTGCGAACGAAATTATGGCTGATAATTTGTTCGCCTGGTTGATCTGGTTGATGGGGCTATCTATGCCCTCTTGTGAACTGAGGAGTATCCCGAACTGTCGGCAGGAAGGAAATGTCCCTCAGTACCGGGTTACTTGAAAAAAGGCGGGGACCCCTGATGGAGTCTCCGCCTTATATACAGGGGGCGATGTTATTCGCAAGCTGCGGGATTAGACCAGACGGGCATTGATCGTCTTAGCGATCTCGGCAGCGTCGGTAGAACCCTTAACGGTGGCACGGAAGCCCTCGTCCATGAGCGCCTCGGCGACCTTGGACAGGATCTTGAGGTGCGTGGTGCCGGCCTGGGCACCGGGGATGAGCAGGGCAATAGCCACGTTGACGGGAGCGCCGTCCATGGTGTCCCAACCGGTCACGCCAGAGTCGTCCTTGACGACGATGACGGCGGCCTCGGTAATGGCATCAGACTTGGCATGCGGAATAGCGAAGCCCTCCATCATGCCCGTGGTGCCCTCGGCCTCGCGGGCCAGGAAGGCGTTCATTACGGCGTCGGCGTCGTCAGCGATACCGGCCTTGACAGCCTGGTTGGAGACAAAGCTCAGGGCCTCGTCACGAGAAGCAAAATCCTCGGCGACAAAAACGTTCTCGACCTTCACAAAGTCGGAAGCCTCAGCCTTGGGGGCCTCGACGGCAGCGGCCTTGGGAGCCTCGACCGGCTTAGCAGCAGCGGCGGGAGCGGCCTTCTGTTTCTTCTCGAAGTCATACTTCTTGAAAGCAACGAACAGGATGCCACCGACCACGGCGCCGATGAGGATCGCGAGGACCCACAGCGGACCGTTCTCGACAACGGGCAGGACCAGGAAACCACCGTGAGGCGCCGGATCGTGGACGTTGAACATAATGGTCAGAATCGAGGCGATGGAGGAACCGAGCATCATGATGGGCATGACGGGCCAGATGTTCTTGGTCATGAACGGAATGGCGCCCTCGGTGATGTGGGTGCAACCAAGGATGAGGTTGACGATACCGGCGTCATGATCCTCCTGGCTGAAGTACTTCTTGCCGACGATAACGGCAAAGGTGGTGATCAGCGGCGGAACGATGCAGGCGGCGGAGACGGCAGCCATGAAGTTGGTGCCGAAGTTATAGGTGTCGGTGCCGACACCGGCAGCCAGGGCCTCGGTGAGCATAGCGGTACCGGTGACGTAAGCAGCCTTGTTGACCGGGCCGCCCATATCAAAGGCGCACATGCAGCCAATGGCAAGACCCAGGACAACAGCGCCAGAGGCAGACAGACCCTTGAGGAAGTCCATCATGGCGGTGTTAATGGCAGCCATGGGGCCGGAGATGCCGAGCATGACCAGGCCGACGATGGCGGTCGAGAACAGCGGGTACAGGAAGATAGCCTTGAGGCCGTCCAGGTTCTTGGGCAGCTTGGCAAAAACCTTCTCGAGCAGCAGGATGACATAGCCAGAGAGGAAGCCGCCGACGATGCCGCCCAGGAAGCCGAAGCCCACGCCGGCACCGCCGGCATCGATCATGCCGGTCTCGGCATTAACGGGCAGGCCCTGGATGGCGATCATACCGGCGACAAAGCCGGGAACGAGCGCCGGGCGCTTGCCGATGGACTCGGCGATATAGGCGGAAAGCACGGGAACCATAAGGTTCATGGCGATGCCGCCGATGATCTTGAGCATAGCGGCAAAGCTGTTGTAGTCGGCAGCCGTCGAATCGAAGGACGTGATGCCCCACAGGAACGAAACGGCGGTCAGAACACCACCGGCAACGACGAAGACCAGCATGTGGCTGACGCCGTTCATGAGGTGCTTATAGATGATGTGACCGATGGACTCCTTCTCCTCGACCTCATCCTCGACATCGGCAGCAGCCGCAACCGTGTCGTCGCCCTTGGCGGCGAGAGCGCGGTCGATCAGCTTACCGGCAGCCTCGACGGACAGGGCCTTGGAAACACCGACGGAAACCATGGGCTTACCGGCGAAACGCTCCGCCTGGACATCCTTATCGGCTGCGACGACGACGGCCTTAGCACCGGCGATCTCACCCTTCGTGAGTTCGTTCTCGACACCGACCTGGCCATGAGTCTCGACCTTAATGGTCAGACCGCGCTCGGCAGCTGCCTTCTCCAGCGCCTCCTTCGCCATGAAGGTGTGCGCGATGCCGGTCGGGCAACCGGTGGCGGCGATGATGTCAAACTTAGCCATGTGTCCCTCCTTCTTGAGTACTGCGCCCGCGGGCGCTCCCCTACACGCGCTACGGTGCGCGTTTTTCCACTCCTGAAAGATACCAAGCCACCGCTTATATGAGAAGCAATCAAGCCTATTTCTCCGGTGAAAGGTTCTTTCACAACCGTAAACGGTCGATGAAAGTTTACCATCAACTTTTGAAACAGCAAGGTGTATCTTGTAATTGAAATCCCCGTATACTAGAGCGGCACACAACAAGACAGCTTTTAATGCCAACCAGGAGTCATCCATGTCCGATAGCAGCAAGAGCGCACTCTCCCTTATTAGCACGCACAAGGGATACAGCGAGTCCGAGCAGCGCATTGTCGACTATATCCTAGAGCACCAGTCCGAGGCACCGCTCCTAACAGCCGCGCAACTCTCGCGCGCCGCCGCAACCTCCGAGGCCACCGTCTCGCGCTTCTGCCGCAAGCTAGGCTTTGGAAGCTTTCGCAGCTTTCAGTTTTCGCTGGCGCGCGATCTGGAGAGCCAGCGCAATGAAGGCCTCACAGACGAGGTCTCGCTTGATAATATGGAGCAGAGCCTCAAAAACATCCTCGCCGCAAAGGTCAGTGAACTCAATGCGACCATCGATGGCATTGATCACGATACGCTGGCAGCCGTCGTACACGCGTTTAAGAACGCAGGGGCTATCGAGTTTGCAGCCGTAGGTAATACCAACGCCGTTGCGCTCGACGCGACGTTTAAGTTTTCGCAACTGGGCCTTCGCTGTATGTCAAGCACCATCAGCGAGACATCAATCGGCTTTGCGCTCACGTTGCGCCCCGGCGACGTTATCGTGCTGATCTCGAACTCTGGCAAGTCGCGTCGACTGAATCGCATGGCAAAAGCGGCTCGAGGCTGTGGTGCCACCGTAGTCGTCATCAGCAGCGACAGCAAGTCTCCGCTTGCTCGCCTAGCCGACTACACCTTTAATACCGTGAACCACGAGGCGCTGCTCACCACGGGCGACTTTGCGTTCTCCAAGATCAGCGCCACGATGATCATCGAGGTTATCTACAACTTCCTGCTGCCCGAAATCGAGGACGCCCGAGAGCACATTAGCTACTACGAGGAGCTTATCCAGCCGGATAAGGTCGTGGAATAGAAATTTTGGCGAGCCGACAAACGCCACTCGCCACGAAACCGGCCCATCTACTACGTTTTATCAGTATGGCCCAACCACATACCGAAAATAGAAAAACCGCAGGCGTTCTACCTGCGGTTTTCTTTTTGCAATTCAAGGCGTGGTTGCCTATAGCCTATTAAACGTAGTAGATGGGCCGGTTTCGTGGCGGCCGGGTCGAACATACATGTAACGGCTCGGCCTAAGCACGCGCTTCCTCGAGCATCTGCTTAGCGTGCGCCAAGCTTGCCTCCGATTGATCGCCACTCAGCATGCGGGCGATCTCTGCGGTACGGGCGTCCCCGGTCACCTCATCCAGATGGGTTTGGGGAACGTCGCCGGGCTCTTTGCTCACCACGTAATGTTTGTCGGCCATGACGGCGACCTGCGCCAGGTGCGTTACGACAATCACCTGATGCGTTGTGGCAAGATCTGCCAGAACGCTCGCAAGGGCGCGTGCAGTAGAACCACCAACACCGGCATCGACCTCGTCGAACACCAACGTATCCACGCCGTCCGCGTTACCCAAAACAACCTTGCTCGCCAACATGACACGGCTCAGCTCGCCGCCAGACGCAATGCGGCGCAGGGGGCGCGGCGTCAATCCGGCACCGCTACGATACAAAAGCTCGTAGCTCGAAGGGCCCGCCGGCGTCCACTCGGCGCGCGGAAGATCGCGCGAGTCCCAAACGAGCTCGGCGCCGCCCATCTCCAGGCGCGCCATCTGACGGGCAACCTCGTGGCAAAAGCGCGGGGCTGCCGTATTGCGTGCGCGCTTAAGTGCCTTGGCGGCGGCGAACAGTTCGCGCTCCGCCGCGCCAAGCGCTTCGCGCGCCTTCTTGATCTGCTCATCACCATCGTCTACCAGCGACAACAGCTCTCGCGAGCTATCGCGCATAGCAAACACGTCGTCCATGGTGGGACCCCACTGACGCAAAAGTCCCTTAAGATCGGAATACCGCTCGCGCATACGAGCCAGCTCGCGCGGGTCGAAGGCGACCCCATCTCGATAGGCACGCAGCTCGTTGGCACAATCCTCGAGCGAGATACAGGCATCCGAAAGCGCATCGGCGATATCACCCAGCTTGCGATCGACAGTAGCCATGCGCGAAAGCTCCGCGACGGCGCTGTTCACGGAATCGAGTGCTCCCCCTTCGGCAGCAAGCGACGCATGGGCATCGTTGGCCGTTGCCACCAGCACCTCGGCATGCTCGGAGCGTGGCAGCAGCTCCTCGAGCTCCTCATACTCACCCGGCTTGGGGTCGACCTCGGCGATGCGCTCCAGAGCGAAGCGCGCTTCCTCGACACGACTCCCCTGCGCGCGTGAGGCCTCTTCGACGCGACGGACCTCTTTGGCAGCCGCGCGAGATGCCCTAAGGCAAGCACGATAGCGATCGAGCGCCTCGAGCGCCGGGCGCCCCGCCCATGCATCGACCATGGCAACATGATGCGCAGGGTCGAGCAGGCGCTGGTGCTCGTGCTGGCCGCAAAGATCCATCATCACGCCGACGCGCTCCGAAAGCTCACGCACGCTGGCGATGCGGCCGTCAATTTTTACGCGGCTACGGCCCTCGGCAGAAAGGCTGCGCTGAACGGTGAAGCCCTCCGTGTCGTGCGGGCCGTCAAACAGGCGCGCCTCGACGTTGGCAAGCGTCTCGCCCTCGCGCACCGTCGACGAATCCGCGCGCTCGCCCAGAATGAGCTTAAGCGCCGAGAGCAACGCAGTCTTACCGGCGCCGGTCTCGCCGGTCAGAACCGTTAAGCCCGCGCTCGGAACCAACGTCGCCTCGCGAATGAGGGCAATGTTGGAAACCTGCAGCTCATCGATCATGACGAACTCCGTAGAACACGCGGCTCACCGAGTTATAGAAGCTCTCGGGGCCGTAATCCAGCAGCAGAACATCGCCGGGACCGCGACGCACGGCCACGCTCTCGACCGTGCCATCGCAGGTAATAAACTGTCCATCGATGGCGATCGCAGGCACGCTCGGGCGGTCATCGGACATAAAAATCTCGACGACATCGCTTGGCGAGGTCAAAAAGGCGCGAGCCTGAATGGTATGTGGGGCGATGGGCACGCAAACCATGCCCGTGTAATCGGGACTGACGATGGGGCCGCCGGCGGAAAGCGCGTAGCCGGTGGAACCGGTCGCTGTCGAAACGACGACGCCGTCACCGCGCAGGCGGTCGATATGATGGCCGGACACCGTGATGTCGAACTCAACCATATCGGACAGGGGCCCGCGCGTAAGCGCCATATCGTTAAGGGCAAACGTGCGCACGACATCCTTCGTGCCATCTTCGCGCACCGAAACGATATCCGCGGCGAGGGTGGCGCGGCGACTCACATGGAGCTCACCGGAAAGGGCATCGCTCACGACCTGCAAAATATCGCGATCCTCGGGGCTCGCAGCCGTCAAAAAACCCAAATGACCATAGGAAAGGCCCAGAATGGGGATCTCGCGGTAGTTGAGAATGCGGGCGGCACGCAACAGCGTGCCGTCGCCGCCGAGCGTAATGACCAGGTCGGCATCGTCAACATCGGGCGCACGCTGGATCTTGGAACGCTGATCGGCAGCCCATGCGACCTCGTAGCCCTGGCGCGAAAGCCAAAGCTCGAGCATCAGGCCGCTCTCGACCGCCTCTTGCTTGTAGTAATTGGGAACCAGAAAGACCTTCATAGCGTTGCAGCTTTCTCGCTCAAAGCCGTTACCTGTGATTGCAGCTCATCATCGGCACGCTCGCCAGAGGCAAACCTCGTGCCGTACAGGAAAAACTCGACGTTGCCCTTGGCGCCATGGATGGGCGACACGCACACGTCGAGCGGAAACAGACCCTTGGCGGTAAAGAGCTCAATCGCCGCCACAAGCGTATCGCGGCGGACGGAGGGGTCGGTCACGATACCGCCCTCGCCCACCAGCGCAGCCGGCGCCTCAAACTGCGGCTTTACGAGCGTGCAAAACGAACCCGAAGGCTTCAGGCACGCCAACACGGCGTCGATGATATTCGCGATACTCGTAAACGACACATCGCAGACAGCCAAGTCGATAGCGCCGCCGTAGCCAAGCTCGGGCAGTTGTGTCACGTTGGTGCGCTCATGAAGCCTCACCCGCTCGTCTTGGCGCAGCGACCAATCAAACTGAGCGCGACCCACATCGACCGAAACAACCGTTGCGGCGCCACGCTTGAGCAGGCAATCGGTAAAGCCGCCCGTGGAGCAGCCCACATCGAGGCAAGCAAGGCCCATGGGATCGATCCCAAACGCATCGAGCGCGCCCTCGAGCTTGAGCCCGCCGCGCCCCACGTAGGGAATACGGCCCTTCACGTGCAGGGGCAGACCGGGCGCCACCTTAAGGCCCGGCGAGGTCAAACGCTCGCCGCCACTCGAGACCAAGCCGGCCATAAGAGTGCGAAGGGCATCCGCGCGGTCGGCGCAGATGCCCTGTGAAATCAGTTCGTCATCGAGACGCACGCGTTTCATGAATGCCATCAACCATTCGTATCCGGAGACGCGGCCTGGTTATCCTGGGATTCGTTTGCCGCATCCTCATCGTATTCCTGCTCGAGCTTATCGGCCTCACGAGGCGTCAACTCAAACTTGTCGACCATATCGACCGCACGGGAGCCAAGTTCGATCGCCTCGTCAAACAAATCGAGCGAACGCTCCAAGGACGTATCCTTGGAGCGAACGGTAGCGATGATCTGGTCCAAGCGGTCCGAGATCTCGTCGAAGTTGCGGACGGAACCCTCTGGCATGGCTACTCCTCGACGGTACCGGTCTCGACCTCGGCGACCTCGGCACCCTCGTCGAGAACGCCGGCCGCAGCCTGAGCGGCGGCAACCTTAGCGGCAGCCTCGGCGGCCTGGGCCTCCTCGCGGGCGCGGTCCTCGGCCAGCAGCTCCTGATACAGGTCCTCGCCCGGTAGCTCCTCGCTACGCGCGATCTTGCCCAGCACGCCATTGACAAACGACGCGGACTGGTCGGTGCCATAGGCCTTGGCAAGCTCTACAGCCTCGTTGATCACGATGGCGTCCGAGACCTCCTCGTCGGTGAGGAAGCGCATCTCATAGACGGCGATACGCAGCAGATTGCGATCGGCGCCGGGCATGCGCATAAGATCCCAGTTCTTGGCGATGGAGCGCAGGGCGCAGTCGATGCGGTCGATATACTCGTAGGCACCGCGGCACAGCTCCAGAGCGTAGGGGTCGAGGGGACCCTTCGAGATCAGGAAATCGCCCTCGAGGACGCGCTCGAGCGGGCTGTCCGTCGCCTCGGCCTGGAACAGCAGCTGCAGCGCCTGACTGCGGGCAAGCGTACGCCCGCGATAAACCTTAAGGCTCAAAGGTTACTCCTTGGGGAAAACGAGGCCGTCGATGCAAACGTCAACGCGCTCGACCTCGACGCCTACCTGGGCATCGATAGCTGCGACCACGGCGGAGCGAACGGCCTCGGCGAGTTTCTTGAACGGATAGCCAAAGAACACCACGATGCGCACGGTGAGTGCGAGCTTGTCGCCGATGACCTCGGCCTCTACCGGCGGCTCGGAAGCCGGGGCCTTGGACGAAAGCATCATGGAGACAAGGTTGGTGGCAAGGTCCTTGACGCCCACGGAGGCGATGCCCTCGACATCCGTGACGGCGCGCGAGACGATAGCGGTCAGAACATCGGGCGAAATACCGATGCCGTCAATCTTGATTTCCTGGGGCATGAGTCCTCCTAGAAGAGTTGGTTGCTAGACGCGGGAGACGAACTTGCCGTCGCGGGTGTCAACCTTGATGACCTCGCCCTCGTTGAGGTACATCGGGACCTGGATGACAGCACCGGTGTCGATGGTGGCCGGCTTGGTGGAACCCTGAACGGTGTCGCCCTTAAAGCCCGGGTCGGTCTGGACGATGGTGGTCTCGATGAACATCGGCGGGGTCACGCCCATGAGCTCGTCGTCGGCGAAGAGCAACTGGCAGGTGTCGTTCTCGCGCAGCCACTTGGAGTTCTCGCCCACCATGTCCTCGGGAACGGGAACCTGCTCGTAGGACTCGTTGTCCATGAAGATGTAGTCGGCGCCGTCGTTGTAGAGGTACTGGAACTCACGGGTGGTGAGCATGACGCTCTCGAACTTGGTACCGGCGTTGCAGGTGTTCTCGACGACACGACCGCTCTTGATATCGCGGGTCTTGTAGCGCACAAAAGCACCGCCCTTGCCCGGCTTGACGTGCTGGAACTCGACGATGGTGTAGACCTTGTCCTTAATGCGGAGACCGAGGCCGTTCTTGAAGTCGGCGGTAGAAATGGTAGGCATAGCGACCTTTCTTGTTATGGGTAGAACGCACAAGCGTCCAAATTACATACGAGCGAAATTATACACTTGCAGGCGGCGCCTGCGGCGAGCGCATAAAAAGAGAACGCGGGGCGCCCGAATCATTTCGGACGCCCCGCTTCCAAAATCAAACTGAATGGCTTAGCAGTCGATGACGTGCAGGTCGTGCGGGGTCTTGGTGAAGGGCTCATAGCCGTTCTCGGTGACAACACCGTAATCCTCCAAGCGCACGCCGCCCACGCCGGGCAGGTAGACGCCGGGCTCCATGGTGACAACCGAGCCGACCTCGATGATGTTCTTGCTGCGGTTGAAGTTGGGCAGCTCGTGGATGTCGATACCGACACCATGGCCCAGGCCATGGTTGTAGTAATCGCCATAACCGGCATCGCCGATGATCTTCTTGGAAAGCTTGAAGATATCGTTACCCTCGACGCCCGGATGGATAGCGGCGACGCACTCCTCGTGGGTGCGGCGCACGAGCTCGTACAGGTCGAGCTGTTCCTGCGTGGGCTCGCCCATCACGACGGTACGCGTCATATCGGAGCGATAGTCGCAGTAGCCCGCGCCATAATCCATGAGGACGAAATCGCCCTTCTCGATGACACGGTCGCTCGGGACGGCATGCGGGTTGGCGGTGTTGGGACCGCTCGCGACGATGGAGCCAAAGGCCAAGCTGTCGGCACCGTTGGCGAACATAAAGTTCTCGAGCTCGTTGCGAACCTGCTTCTCGGTCATACCGGGCTTAATAAAGCCGAGCATGTGCTGGAAGGCGGCATCGGTGATCGACTGCGCGTGTCGCATGAGCTCGATCTCCTCGGCATCCTTGATGGCGCGCATCTTACGAATGTCGTCATGCATCAGCGGCAGCATGCAGGCGACGGAGCGATCCTCAAGACCACGCTGAATACCCTGGTAAAAGTTAATCTGCATGTCATCCTCGACGGCGCAGACACGACACTTGTTGGCCGCGATCTTGTCGGCAACCCAACCGGGGATGGTGCCCTCGTCCATGTCGTAGACCCAGGGGCTGCCGGCAGGCGTGTTCTCCTCAAAGCTGTTGAGATAGCGCGAGTCGGTATGGAACAGGCACTGATCGGCCGTAATAAATGCGGCGTGCGGAAACTCGAAGGTGTAATCGAAGACGCCCTTCACACCCGTGAGCCAACGGAGGTTGGCCTCATCGCGCACGACGATAGCATCGTAGCCGCGCTCGACCATCAGGGCACGGACACGCTCGATACGACCGGCAGGACCGGCAGCAAACTCAGACATTCAGATTCCTTTCTTATTGTCCTCAAAAAGAGCAGGACGGGCTTCAAACGAATAGCCGAACCACAAGCGATTCACAACCGATTGAAAACCCGTCCCTCAAAATGATACGAAAGACGATGGATGTCAATAAAGTTAAAAAAGTTCCTTGCGAGAAGCCAGATACGCCTGCGCATGGCGTTCGAGAATCTCGTCCTCGACATTTGTCAGGCGAATGGCGCCGAGCGCCGCGGGCAGCGGCAGCATGCTGCGGTTTGAGCGAGCAAACTGCTGCTTGCGGAACTCCTCGATAAACGCGGTGGGCTCCAAGTCGAAGGCAAGCTCTTCGATGCCAAAGTCCTCCAGGCAATCGTCGAGATCAAACACATTGTCGATATCGAAGTCGCAGGCATCATGTGCTAAGCGCGCCTCAAAGCGCATACCCTCGGAAAGGAGCTGATATGCGGGAACGTTAGCCGCGGCCTCGCCCAGGCAGGCGCGAAGGGTGCGCTCCCCTGTCTTACCAAAATCGAGTGCATGGCGAGCACTGGGGTTCGTGGCCATGAGCACATCTTTGCGCGCGGTCTGGGACCACTGCACAGCATTGACGAGCGCGACCTCCTCGCCGGAAAGAATCTCGGGAACAGTCTCGGTAAACTGATTCCAGCGGGACTTGCTGCTCGAAAGCATGGTGCCAACAAGCACCACATAGCCGAGCTTGAGATCCTCGGGGTCCGCCTCGCGAACAAGGTCGAGGTCACACACGACCAAGCCCGATTCGGGACGAAACGCGATAGCGGGAAGCGCATTCGACGAAGAGGCGACGAGCGGCTTCATGGTCGTCGCGACCGTGAGCATGGCGTCGAACGTTGTCGGCAGCAAGGCGCACTCGGTGCGACCGCACCACTGATTAGCACACCAGCTAACAACCGAGCAGGTTGCGGCATCACCAACGGCGACAACCAGATCGTCGCAGGTAATGCCGTTGCCAGATAGGGCGCCAAAGATGGCATCGGCATCGGCCAGCGTGGCACCAGCAGGCGAAATCTCGAGTGGGAGCTGCGACACGACAAAACCGGCATCAACCAGCGCATGCTCGACGACCTCGCCAAAACGCTCTGACGTGGCGTCGTTCCAAACCACCAACGCGCGCTTAGGCTTGCCCACAGCCGAGGCAAACATGCGCGACAGCTCCTCGAACGCGCCCAATCCGACGCGGACATCGACACTGCGGTTTTGGAAATTGATCAGTTGACGGCGAATCATAGCAGCCCACGCTCCAAAAGCATCTCGGCACAAAGGTAGGAAACGTCCTCGAAGGACTTGTTGCGAATATCAAGAGTAATATCGGCGGCCTGGCGATATAGCGGACGGCGATGCTCAAACAGGCGCGCGGCATGCTCGGGCGAACGGAAATCGGGACGCGTGTCGGACCGACGAATCTGGCGAATCGAATCCTCAAAGTCGCCTTCGAGATACACACAGATACCCATCTGGTGCATAAGCTCAATATTCACCGGAGTCTCGACGATACCTCCGCCGCAGGAAACCAGCAGGCTGCGCTCGCTTTGGAGCGAACGGAGCGCCGAGGTCTCGAGCTCACGAAAACGCTCCTCGCCCTCGGTCTCAAAAATCTCGGTCACCGATTTACCGCAACGACGCACGACAAGGCGGTCGGTATCGATAAAGCGACGTTTGAACATAGTGCCCACGTTGCGCGCAAGCGTCGATTTGCCCGCGCCCAAAAAGCCGATAAAGAAGATATGGTCGCAGCCGTGTTTGGTGTGCTGGGACATAGCGAGACCTATTCCTCGCAGGGAAGGTCGCGCAGGGCCCGGCGCTCAAAGATACGGAAGATCTGCGTATACCACAGGTCCTGAGTGGCCTGCGGCTTTACCAGGATGGTATCGACGCCGGCGAAATTGCCGCTCCACACGTCCGTGTAGAGCTGATCACCGATCAGCACCGCCTCGTCGGCCGTGGCGCCGAGGCGCTTAAGACCCGCCTTGAGGGCAAACGGAGCCGGCTTCATGGCGTGGCTAATGGCCTCGAGTCCCAACTCGCGTGCCGAGCTCATGACCTGGTCGCGATGCCAGTTGTTAGACACCATGCACAGCTTAAAGCCTTTGGCGCGGGCGGCGTCGAGCCAAGCGGAAACCGCGGAGGGAACCTGCTCGGTGTCGCGCGGCACCAGGGTGTTATCGCGATCGAGCAGAATGGCGCGTTTGCCGTCGGCCCACAGGGTATCAAGGTCGATGCGGTCGACGGATGCAACATATCGTTTGGGGCTGAAAATCCTCATGTTTAATTCCAAGACTGTTGGTGCTCTTCGTAGGTTTGCGAGAAGTACTCCTCGTCCTGCGTAATGTAGAAATACAGGTCATCGGAGTCGGTCGGCTCAAGCGTGGCCTTGAGTGCCTCGAGCGACGGGGAGCAGATGGGCGTGGGTGGCAGACCCTCGTGCTTATAGGTGTTGTACGGACTATCGCTCTGCAGGTCGTCGGCGGAAACCTCGCCACCGGTGACATACATCATAGTCGCATCGCTGTTGAGATAACGCAGACCATCGAGCTTGCCGGCAAGGCGGTTGTAGAAGACCGAGGCGACATGTGCGCGCTGCTCGGCGTTGAGACCCTCGCGCTCAACGATGGAAGCGAGATTGATGATGTCGTAATCGGACATCTCCACGCCGTAACGCTCTTTGATCTTGGCCTCGCAACCGGCAAAATCGAGAGACTTGTACTCGGTGTTGAACTGATCGAGCATGGCACGGATAACGTCATCGGCGCTCGGGTCCTTGCCCAGCGAATAGGTCTTGGGGAACAGAAAACCCTCGAGCGAATCGTTGGCGGCGCCCTTAAGGAAGCTATAGTCGTCCACGTAGTTGGAGGCCTTGGCCTGGTTGAGGAAGTCTTCCTTAGAGATGCTGTCGTAGGCCTGGGCCACACGGTCGGCGACTTGATCGACCGTTAGACCCTCGGGAATAGTAAGCGCATTGGAGCCCGCATTGGGGCCTTCCATGAGCTGCTGAACAACCTTGGTCGCATCCATGAATGTGGTGAACGAATAGGTACCAGGCTTGAGCGACATATCGGCATTGAGCTTTTTGACCGCCGCATAGTAATCCTTGGGATTTTCGACGATATGGTTCTCGGAGAGGATCGAGGCGATGGTGTCGCCCGAAGCACCGTCGGGAATGGTCACCGTAACCTGCTGACCAGCCGTAACCTTCGTATCCTCACCGGCAAAGAAGCCCTTGACGGCCGGCACGACAAAGAAAGCGATCGCAGCAAGCGCGAGCACCGCCACCACAACGCCGATGATCATGGGAGCCGGAGAACTCTTCTTTTGAGCACCGCGTCGAGCACGCGTGTCGTAGCTCGAGCGGGTCGCCGGAGCAACGCCATGCAAACCGCGAGCATGATGCGAATGCGATTGGGTAGCCTGCGTTCGCCGGACAGGTGCCTGCTGCTTAAAGCGGGTACCGCCTGCAGGCTGGGCCGTACGAGCAGTGGGCTGCTGAGCCGCGCGAGAAGCCGGATGCTGAACCGAACGAGCAGAAGGCTGCTGACCCGTCCGTTGAGCAGGTTGGGCCGAACGAGCGAAGGACTGCACCGGGCGCGCGCCAGGCTGAGCTGCGCGCTGCGTCGGCCGTGCCGGACGCTGGCCAGGCTGGGCAGGGCGCGACTCGGGCTGACGTGTACGATTCGGCTGGCGCGGATCGGAAGCGCTAGGCATGCGAAACCTCCTCGTTTTTACGATCGAGCCACGTCTGCAAAAACAGGCTGGCGGCAATCATGTCAATCTTGCCCCTCATCTGCTTTTCGTTGAGGCCCTGCTCGCGCAGGATACGCTTTGCCTCTTGTGAGGACAGACGCTCGTCCTCAAACTCCAACGGAAGATCGAGCTCGTCGGCGATCTTTTGTGCCACGGCGGCAACGCGCTCGGCTTGAGGGCCAGGCTCACCGGCCATGGTCAAGGGACGTCCGCTTACCAGGATGTCGGGCTCATAGTCCTCGACCAGGTAACGGAACGTCTTGGCCATACCGGTGACCTCGGCGGCCGGGAGTACCTTGACGGGCATCGCCATCTTGCCATCACGGCTCGAGACGGCAATGCCAATCCTGGTCTCCCCTATGTCCAGTGCGAGCGCGACCACAACGACTACTTCGGTTCTTAGGCGCCGAGCGCGGTCTTAGCGGCCGCGAGGGCATCGGCGATACCGGCGGCGTTCTTGCCACCGGCCTGGGCCATGTTGGGACGGCCGCCACCGCGACCGTCGACCAGGCCCGCGATCTGCTTGATCACGTTGCCGGCGTGGAAACCGGCCTTGACGGCGTCATCGGAGCCGGCGGCAAGCAGGGCCGGGGTGCCCTTCTCGGTCACGCTGGCGACGACGCAGGCGACAGGGCCGGAAACCTTCTGGTGCACGGTATCCCAGACGTTGCGCAGGTCAGCAGCCTCAAGGCCCTGGAGCTCGGCGACAACAAGCTTGTAGCCATCGAGCTCGACAGCGCCCTCGATAGCATTGGAGATAGCGTCGGAGGAGCCACCGGTCAGAGCCTTCTTGAGCTTATTGGACGTCTCGCGCAGCTCGGCCTGCAGGTTCTCAACGCGGGCGGGAACCTCGTCGACGCGGCACTTGAGCGCAGCGGCAGCGGCGTCAACGAGTGCCAGGCGGTCGGCCATGTAATCGAGAGCGCCCTTGGAGGTCACGGCCTCGATACGGCGGACGTTGGAGCCCGTGGAGGACTCGGAAATGATCTTGAACAGGCCGATCTCGGCAGTGTTGGCGGCATGGGTGCCACCGCAAAGCTCACGGGAGAACGGCTGGTCCTCGGCGCCCACGGAAACGACGCGGACAACGTCGCCGTACTTCTCGCCAAAGAGGGCGACAGCACCGGCGGCCTTAGCCTCATCGATGCCCATGACGCGGGTAACGACCGGCTTGGAAGCGAAGATCTGCTGGTTGACCAGGTCCTCGACAGCCTTGAGCTGCTCGGAGGACAGGGCCTCAAAGTGCGTGAAGTCAAAGCGCAGGTGCTCGGGCGTCACCAGCGAACCGGCCTGGGAAACATGCTCGCCCAGGACCTGCTTAAGCGCGGCGTCGAGCAGGTGCGTGGCGGTGTGGTTGCGGCGCAGGAAGCCACGGCGCTCGGCGTCGAGCGCGGCGGTCACGGTGGCGCCGACGGTCAGCGTGCCCTCGGCAACGTGGGCGACGTGGGCATACAGGCCGTTGTGGTTCTTGGTATCGGAAACCGTCAGCGCAACGCCCTCGGCAGAAAGCTCACCGGCGTCGCCCTGCTGGCCGCCCATCTCGGCATAGAACGGGGTGCGGTCGAGCACGACCTCGATATCTTCGCCCGCAGCGGCGGACTCAACGGACTCTCCGTTGCGCACGATGGCGACAACCTTGGCACCCTCGATGACGTCGTTGTCATAGCCGTCGAACTCGGTCGCGGCAACTTTGTCGGAAAGCTCGACCCACACGTCGTTGAAGCTGCCCCAGGCGTCGCCCTTGGCATTGGCGCGGGCGCGGGCCTTCTGGTCCTCCATGCAGGCGGTAAAGCCGTCCATGTCGACGTCGTGGCCAGCGGTACCGGCGATCTCGACGGTCAGGTCGATGGGGAAACCAAAGGTGTCATGCAGCTTAAAGGCAACATCGCCCGGAAGGACAGCGCCGTCGGCGAGCGCGGCCAGGGCCTCGTCCAGGTAAACGCGGCCGTTGTCGAGCGTCGTGGAGAAGCGCTCCTCCTCGGAGGCAACGATGCCCTTGACGAGCGCGACGTTCTTGAGCAGCTCGGGATAGGCCTCGCCCATCTGAGCGTTGACCTCGTCGATGAACTTGGTCAGGAAGGCGCCCTCGATACCCAGCAGGCGACCGTGGAACACGGCGCGGCGGAGCAGGCGGCGAAGGACGTACTCGCGGCCCTCGTTACCGGGGAGGATGCCGTCAGAGATCATAAAGTCGACGGCACGGGAGTGGTCGGCGATGATACGCAGCGAGCGGCTGGCACCGGAGTAATCGTCGGCGTCATAGGTCTTGCCGCTGATCTCCTCGCCCAGCTTGATGAGGTGCTGCATCAGATCGCCGTCGTAGTTGGCGGTCTTGTGTTGCATGATAGCGGCCATGCGCTCCAGGCCCATGCCCGTATCGAGGTTGCGGTGCGGCAGCTCCGGCATGGAGCCGTCCTCCTGGCGGTCGTACTGGGTAAAGACGAGGTTCCAGAACTCCAGGAAGCGGTCGCAGTCGCAGCCGGGCTTGCAGTCGGGGCTGCCGCAGCCGACCTCCTCGCCCATGTCAAAGTAGATCTCGGAGCACGGACCGCAGGGGCCGGTGGGGCCGGCGGCCCAGAAGTTGTCGTCCTCGCCCAGACGCGAGATGTGATCCTCGGCAACGCCCAGAGAGCGCCACACGTCATGGGTCTCGTCGTCCTCGGTAAAGACGGTGAAGTACAGGCGGTCGAGCGGCAGCTTGAACTCCTTGGTGATGAGCTCAAAGGCCCAAGCGCAGGCCTGCTGCTTGGAGACGCCGCCAAAGGAGAAGTCGCCGAGCATCTCAAAGAAGGACAGGTGACGGCCATCCTCGCCGATGCAGTCGATGTCGTTGGTGCGGACGCACTTCTGGCAGGAGATCGCGCCGATCTCCTTCATGGTCTTCTTGCCCTGGTAATACTCCTTAAACTGGTTCATGCCGGCGTTGGCAAGCAGCAGCGAAGGATCGTCGGGGACGAGGGACGAAGAAGGATAGAGCTTAAGACCGCGCTCCTCAAAGAAGTTGAGGAACTTAGAGCGAATCTCAGCCGTAGTCATTGACGGGTAGTCAGCACTCATAGAGGGAATCTCCTCGGTTTCATATCGAAACAGTTCAAACGTAACGATATTACCATCCCACCGCGCAAGTGCAAAAAAGAGGGCCGCCAAACAGCGACCCTCCAGCGAATTTGCACGTTATTGCCTATGAACTTGAACTTGAAATGACTTACTGCTCATCATCGTCCATGGAACCGTCGATGCCGGTATTGGTGTCGTCGTCCGAGTTGGAATCGTCGTCTTTGGCGAAGGGATTCTTGAAAAAGCCCGTAGCATCGGGCTGAAGGCCCGAGAGCTTGATCCAGGGGTTATCGAGCTCGGGCCTGGGCATGGCCTGGGCCTCGGGCGCAGTCTCGTTACCGATGAGCTCGGACTCATAGATGAACGTATCGTCTCCAAGCGCGTCATAGGCGGCGACCGGGTTACCCTCGGCATCGCGATAGGGCGTGCCCTTAAACACGGCGCCGTCGTATGCCACGAGCTGGCGGCCGGTCTCGTTCTCAAAGTAGTAGACGAAAATGCCCTTGAGGGCCGCGCACAGCGGAATGGCGATAACCATGCCGATGGCGCCCATAAGCGCCGAACCGATAACGAGGGCCGTCAGGCTCATGATGGGATGCACCTGCACCGAGCTCTGCATGACCTTAGGCGAAATGACGTTGTCGGTGACATTTTGTGCCACCATGGTCACGACCAAGGTCCACAAAGCCAGCATCGGGCTGAACATAAAGCCGAGCACCGTGGCGATCGCCGCGCTCACCCAGGGGCCAACAACCGGAACCAAGTGCATAATGCCCGTAAAGATGGCCATGAGCGCCGCGTAGGGATGGCCAATGAGCGTAAAGCCGATAAAGGCGAGGATGCCACCGCAGATGGACGTCACGACCATGCCACGCATATAACCGCCGACCGAGCGCGAAAGAATCGCGACCATAAAGCGGTACGAGGTCTCCTTTTCCTGACCAATGATGGTGCAGACCTCGTGGTGCATACGGGGATAGTCGCAGGCCAACCAATAGGCAAGCACCAGACCGAGGAAGATGACGAACAGCTGCGAGGCCGTATTGGTAATGAACGGGAATACACCGCGACCAAGCTCGGCGGCAATCTGAGATACATACTTGGACGCCACGGTAACCAGCGAAGAAAGATTATCGTCCAGATACTCTTTGAGCGGCGTGTTGTTGAGCGTCTTGGCATGCGAGACCATCTCGTTGAGATCACCGCCCGCAACACGAAGCTGCTCAGGCAGGCGGCTCAAGACTTCCATGATCTGGCCAAAGAGAATCGGCGACAAGATGCAAACGACACCGACGAGCACAGCAACGACCACGATCAGCGCGATAAGCGAACCAATGCCACGGTTGACGCCGTGATGCTCGAGCCAGTTAGTAATCGGCGACATCACAAAAGCGATGATGGAACCGACAGCTAGAAACTCGATAACCGGCGCCAAGATACCCATAAGGTTAAAGATGACGGCGGCGATGACAATGCAGCCGACGACGGCCCAAATGCGAAGCGTCAGTATACGGGTATCGCGCAGCGCGCGATCGGTTTGTTGGGGGTGTTCACTCATGAACGAACCATCACTCCGTCGGGGTCGATCTTGTCCTGAACCTTCTTAAGGGTACGGCGCAGCAGGCGCGAGACCTGCACCTGCGAGATGCCCAGCTTCTTGGCGATCTCGATCTGGGTCATGCCCTTTACGAAACGCAGCTCGATAACCTCGCGCTCGCGCGGCGAGAAATCGCGGATGGCCTCCTCAATCACCAGGCGGTCATCGGTGAAGTCGAGCTCGTTGTCGTCGTCGGCGTAGCGGTCGAGAATTGAAGGCGCGTCGTCAGAATCGGACGCACCGGGGGCCTCGATGGGCACCGAGGTATAGGCCGAGGACGATTCCATGGCCTCCAGCACCTCGTCAACGGTCACGTCTAGGTACTCAGCGATTTCCTCCACCTTAGGCGAGCGCTGCAGCTCGTTAGTGAGCTTGTCGGTGGCCTGGTTAACCTTGGCAGAGAGCTCCTGTAGGCGACGCGGAACGCGCACACTCCAACCCTTGTCGCGGAAGTGACGCTTGATCTCACCCAGGATGGTGGGCGTGGCAAACGTGGTGAACTCAAGTCCGCGCTCGGGGTCAAAGCGGTCGATAGCCTTGAGCAAACCCAGATAGCCGACCTGCATGAGGTCGTCGAGCGGCTCGCCGCGATTCTTAAATTTATTGGCAAGAAACCTTACCAGGTTCATATGGGACATGACGAGCTGCTCGCGGGCGTCCGGATCACCGGTCTCTTTGTAGCGACGAAACAGCTCGCGGGTTTTCTCCTTGTCCCAAGCGGTCTTACCGCTCCGGGAACGTTCGGTCATATTAGATATCCGCCTTGAGATCGAGGGAAAGCGTCAGGGGCGCCGCAGTCTTTTCGTAGGAATCGCACACGCTTGCCAGAATGAGCTCGGCATATACGGCGGCCTGGTCATCCTCATCGACAGTCGCCTGGTCGCCAAAGGTGAAGGTCATGCCCACGTGAGACTCGTCGACATCGAATTTGATCGAGATAACGTCAGAATCAACGGCCGTGCAGCCAAAGATGAAGGCCTCCTCGGCAGCCATACGAATGTCCTCGATGCGATCGACGGACATGGAACACAGCGCGCCGACATTAGCCGCCGTCATGCGTACCAGGCGTGCCAGACGCGGATCCCCGGCAACAGTCAGCGTGATAGAGCAAGTTGCTTCACTACTCATCGCAGGACTCCTCGGAGGTCTCGGCGGGCGTGTAGGTGTAATACCGGGCCGCTTTAGCAGCAGGCTTCTGTGCATCATCGTCACCAGCAGCGGCATCGTCCCCGGCTTCGCCAATCAGGACACGCTCGGTCGGCTGCTCGGCTTCGGCGGCAGCGGAAAGATTATGCTCGGCGCCGACCGCGGGAGCCTTCACCTTGTTAAAGAGTTTCTGAACGGCACCGGCCGCAGAGTCGGTCACACTCGACACGGCATTGCTGGCCTCGGCCATGCTGCCCGTAACCTCGGAAATGTCACGAACCACGGCTTCGACCTCTACGAGATTGGAGGTAAGGGCGTCGACGGCGGTCTTGCTCGACTTGAGGAGCGGCTCAACCTGCGCCAGCGCGGGGGTGAGCTCATCGACGGCGCCATCGAGCTTTGCTACCACGGGCTGAGCCTCGGCGATGGTGTTGTTAAGGTCGCTCACCGTCTTGTCGAGCGAATCAACGACAGTGCGGGTCTTTCGCAGCGTGAGCGCGAGCTCGATGACAGCCCACACGCCGGCAACGGCGAGCAGCAGCAGGGCGATTTGGATGGGACTCATACAAGCCTCCCGAAGGAATCGAAATACAGACGCTGTTCATGGTACCCCAAAGGGGACCGAACATGCCAAGAGCAGCAACGTGAGACAAAATTACCAGCAGCTACTTCGGTGCATTCCCGCTACGGTCGCGCTCGCTTTGCTCTACACGCCACTCTTCCCAGCCGCGGCCGGCAGGCTGCCAAAACGCACCGCGCTCCAGCCCCTCGGGCAAATAGCGTTGATCGACCCAGCCTTCGGGATAATCATGCGGATACTTATACACACCGTATTCGTCACTGCCCGGGCGATGACGATCGCGTAGATAGCTCGGCACCTCGCGCAGCCCACTTGAATGAATATCGGCCAACGCCGCATCAATCGAGGCCTCACACGCGTTGGATTTTGGCGCCAAGCACACATAGAGTGCAGCCTGAGCCAGATTAATGCGGCACTCGGGATAACCGATGACCTCGGCAGACTTAAACGCGGCATGCGCCACCAATAGCGCCTGCGGGTCGGCGTTGCCAACATCCTCGGAAGCCTGAATCATAATACGGCGAGCGATAAACTTAGGATCCTCCCCCGCATCGATCATGCGCGCGAGCCAATAGATTGTGGCATCGGGGTCGCTGCCGCGCATAGACTTAATAAACGCGCTGATGATGTCGTAGTGCATGTCGCCGTTTTTGTCATACGAAAAACCACGGCGCGGATTGGCAATCTTTACGTCATCCACGGTAATGGGATAACGCTCCCCCGCCGCCGGCGCTGGCGTCCCTTCCGTATCGGGACGCGTGACGGCAATCTCGCTCGCAAGCTCGAGCGTCGTGAGTGCCGAGCGGGCGTCACCCGCAGCCAGCGTGCAGATGGTCTTAACCGTATCCTCATCGGCCGAGAACTCGCCGTTCAAACCCTGCGGCGCCTCGAGCGCACGCTCGATAAGCGTGGCGATATCCTCGTCCTTTAAATGTTCAAGTTCCACCACGCGACCGCGCGAGAGCAACGCCGAGTTGACCTCGAAGTACGGATTCTCCGTCGTGGCGCCAATCATAATGACGGTACGGTTCTCAACCGCATGCAGCAGGGCATCCTGCTGCGACTTGGAGAAGCGGTGAATCTCGTCGATGAAAAGAATGGTGCGACGGTCGTACGTATTCAGGCGCGTCTTGGCCTCGTCAATCACGCGGCGCAGGTCCTTCACAGTGCCCGTCACGGCGCTGACCTCGACAAACTCGCTCTTGGTATGGTTGGCGATAATGTGGGCCAGCGTCGTCTTGCCCGTACCGGCCGGCCCATACAGAATCACACTCGACAGCACGTCATGCTCAATCGCGGCACGCAACCACGAGCCCTTACCGACGGCCTTTTGCTGGCCCACGTACTCGTCGAGCGAATTGGGCCGCATGCGCACCGCAAGCGGCGCATTCTGAAAGGAACGCTCACGCGTCGAAGCGGAAAAAAGGTCGTCCATAGCCATCCCGTGCATCAATCAAAAACGTTTTCCATGAACAGTATACCGAATATATACGAACTACCGTTCGTTAATATAGGTACGGTGCGGAAACATCAATCCCGGGAACAGCTTGCTCGTGAGCTCGCAGAAATAGCCGTCCGTCATGCTCGCAATGTAATCCACGACCGTCTGGTCCTTATCGTCCTGCCATGCATAGGTGCGATCGTAGTAGGAAAGCTGCTGCTCAATGCGAGAAATGTGGTGCTTAAAGATATACGAGGACTCGTCGCCTTCGTTTATGTCCCGCAGGCAACGGTCATAGAGCTTTTCGAAGGCCTCGCGCAGCTCCGCTTCGGAGTCGCCTTCTATGCCGCCCTTGCTATAGATCTTCTCGTAGTTCTCGCGCTTGGCCCGGCGGATTTCCTCAAACAGGTCCTCGCTCATCTCGATGCGCGGCTTGCCATAGCTATGCTCGACGATATCGATAGAGGCATGCGTAAGGATCCAGCTGTTATATGCACCGCCCAGGTCATCATCAAAGGCGTCGGGTGACAGCAGGCCCGCCGCAATGGCGTCTTGCCGATCGCGCCCAACGTAGGCAAGGATATCCGAGATGCGAACCACGCAGCCCTCGAGCGTCATGGGGCGCAGGTGCTCAATTGCGCTATAACCCGTGGCAATGCATTCCTCGACGGTTCGGTCGAACTGGTCAAAGGAACCCATGTCCGAAAGCTCAAAAACACGCTGTTCGTACTCGCCGTTGTGGCACAGTACGCCATCGAGCGTCTGGAGCGACACGTTGCGGCCGTACAGCGCGTCGAGCACGCGGACCGACTGCACATTATGGAAAAAATAACGCCCCGTGCGCTCATGATAGATGTCGTTGAGGAAACGCTCGCCGGCATGGCCAAAGGGCGTGTGGCCCAAGTCGTGGCCTAAGCCAATCGCCTCGATCAGATCGCAGTTGAGGCCCAGAGCACGCCCGATATCGCGAGCGATGCGCGAGACGAGCTGCACGTGCAGGCCGCGGCGCGACAGATCGTCGTTGCTGCGAAAACTGAAGACCTGCGTTTTGCCTGCATAACGTGTGTATGCTGGCAGATGCAGAATCTTTTCGATATCGCGCATAAAGGCCGGACGCATAAGCGTGCCCTCGTCTGCGGCCCGATCGACACGGCGGATGGCCTGGTCGTCACCGCATCGATAGGGATTAACGACACCCGAGGCGCGGTCGGCGGCAATGCGCTCGACCAGCTCGGGCGACAACGCCGCGGGAATGCGATCCAGGCGCGCCTTGATGGCGGCTGTCTGTTGATTGATTGCCATGGCATGCTCCTTAAAAAGGGCGCGCAAACGGTTACAGCGTACTACCCACGAACTCGATTATGGCAAATATTGGCACCAAAAACGGCAGCAAAGGCAGCGAGCGCGATTTTACGATGAGACAGGCGGCGGCAAGGGTCAGGAGCGCAACCGCAAACGCGACGACGCCGCCCAGGGGATCGAAGGTGCAAAGGGCAAAGAGCGCCTTGGCATCCCCCATGCCAACGCCGGGGGCATGGCGAAGGCGACGCCAGAGTGACTCAGTAAGCACAAGGGCAAGGTAGACGATGACCGCAAGACCGGCGTGGTCAAGCGCCATGTTAACGCCCTTGTCGAGCCAGACGCCTGCAAACGCCGCCACCGCACACGCGCCGGCAAGCTCATTGGGAAACCGCCGCTCGCGGACATCAATCGCCGCGCCGGCAAAGATGCAAATCCAAAACGGAATATAGAACATCGAAACCCCCTCAACTGAGCGCTCAAACGTAAAAACCACCGCAAAGGTTCTATCCCCTTTGTGGTGGTTTTGATGGTGGTTATTTGGCGCCCTGCATGACCTCGTCGAGGGTAACGCTTACGGCGTGCTGCGTCGGCACCCAGTCGACCTTCAAGAACAACGCTGCCACCGTAATGGGGATATAGCTGAACATAAAGATCGGGAAGGTAAACAGGTTGGTTACCAGACGCCACTTTTGCGCGCAGTGAATATGCTTGTATTCAAAGATAGTCGTGAGCAGCGCCAGGATAAAGAAAGTCTGATACATCATAGCGAAGGTCATAATGAGCGAAGCGGCACACGCCTGCATCTCGACTTCGGTAGCCAAGAAACCGTGCGAAAGGCCGCCCACGATGAGGAACGTCGCATTAGCGAGCATCGAGATCAGAGAGAGCAGCATGCCCGGTGCGATCGTCATAAACATGTCGTAGGCGGCAAAGCGATGATAGCGGAAGGTCGATTTGACCAGGTGCTTACCGTACGTAAAGAACACCTGGTAGAAGCCCTTGGTCCAACGCATACGCTGTTTCCAGGATGCCTTAAACGTCACGGGCTGTTCGTCAAAGAACTCCGCCGGCGCATAGCCAATGCGAATGCCGTGAATGGCACAGAACGTGGTGAACTGAATATCCTCGGTCAGCGTGTGGAACTGCCAGCCGTGCATACCCTCGATAACGCTGGCGGAGATGAGGTAGCCCGAACCCGAAACGGCGCAAGACGTCTTACAGATGTTGCGCGCATTGTTGAGAAAGCGCGCCTCGCGCAGATACCACGTGGCATTAGCTGCCGAGATCCACGAGCTGCCAAAGTTCTTGGAATTGCGATAGCTCGTAACAACATGGAAGCCCTGGTCAAAAGCATCGTTCATCTTGGACACGTAATCGCGGGCGATAACGTTATCGGCATCGAAGATAAAGTAGCCTTCAAACGTATCGGGATACTCGTTAAGGATGCGGTCGAAGCCATAGTCCATGACCCAGCTCTTGCCTTTACGGGCCAAGTCATTGCGCTCATAGACGACGGCGCCCGCCTCGCGCGCGAGCTGCGCCGTGTTGTCGGTGCAGGCATCGGCGACCACGAAGACCTCGATAAGCTCGGACGGATAATCTTGGTCCTTAATGGAGCGCACGAGGTTGGCGATCACGGCCTCCTCGTTATGCGCCGCGATAAAGAAGGCATAACGATGGAGCTTCTTGGCCTTGGGAGGCGCGACCTCACCACGAAGAGCGCCGATGACAAAGAAGACCACCTGGTACAGAAAACAGACCGTAAGCAGCGTGACGACAATCTGGTTGAAGATCACGATGGGTGTGTTGGTTTGTAAAAAGGCGAGCATGCAGGCTCCCAGGAACGCGTGACGTAAACAACCGTATATCTTACCGCAGGCTTACGGAGTTCAAGAAACCACCTAATACTGGCTAGGCCTCGAGCAGACCGAGCTGAGGGACGATTTCGTTGCCAGCGGCAGTGCGACCGAGCGAACGCGGGGCCAGATCATCCAGAACCGCCGCAAGATCCCATGACAGCTCGTCACGGCACTCGATGTGCTCCCCCGTCACGGGATGATCGAACGCCACACGCCAGGAATGCAGGAACTGCCTGGTCAAACCCTGATCGGCACGAGCATCGCACTTGCCATAGAGTGGATCGCCCACGCAGGCGTGGTTGATATGGCGCATGTGAACGCGAATCTGATGCGTGCGGCCGGTAAACAGGTGACACTCGACAAGCGTGTAGCCGTCGTCGAAACGCGTGGAATCAAAGCGCTCAAGGACCTTAAAGGTCGTGATGGCCTGGCGCGCAAAGGGGTCATCGGAAACCGCCATCTTCACGCGGTCGCGCGTCGATCGGGCAATACCGGTGTTGATAGTGCCCTCGTCCATGGCGATGTGCCCATGAACGAGCGTAATGTAGCGACGGTCGAGCGTGCGCGTGCGGATGAGATTTTGAAGCGCACGCTGGGTGTCGTCGTCTTTAGCCGCGAGCATAAGGCCCGAGGTATCGCGATCCAGACGATGCACGATGCCGGGGCGGTCCTCGCCCTGCACGGTACCCAGATGGTCGATGCCGCAGTGATAGACCAAGGCATTCGCAAGGGTACCGCTCTCATGACCATGCGCAGGATGGCACACCAGGCCGCGCTGCTTGGAGAGCACCATGAGATAGTCGTCCTCATAGCGAATGTCGAGCGGGATGGCCTCGGGGATCACGTCGGTCGGGTCATGCGGCTCGGGCAGGTCGACCGAGATGCGGTCACCGGAGCGTACGGCATACTTTTTAGATAGGCAGGTCTCGCCGTTGACGGCAACGGCGCCTCCCTCGATCAGATGCGCGCAGGCAGAGCGCGTGGGACAGCCATCGTTGGCGCCCAGATAGGCGTCGAGACGTTGACCGGCGCAATCGTCGGCAACGAGAATATGGATGTCGGCCATTAGCGCTCATTCCTTTCGCGAATCTTGCGGGCACGCTCCCCACGCTGCTTAGCTTTACGTTTGGCGCGGGCCTCGTCACGGGCATTGAGCTCGGCGGTCGCATCGACCTCGCGAGCGGCGGGACTCAAGAACATGTATCCGATGAGCGCCAGCACGACACCGGCGGTAATGCCGATATCGGCCACGTTAAAGACGGGGAAATCAATGAAGGTAGTGGCAATAAAATCAGTCACAAAGCCCATGGCCAGGCGATCGATCGCGTTGCCGATGGCGCCGCCCGCAACCATGGCCATACCCACGACCTCTAGTCGAGCGAGCTGAGGAGCACGGAGCAAGTACACGGCAATGGCGGCAATGGCCGCAAGCGCCAGCACGGCAAACGCTATGCCATGGCCCTCGCCCATGCTAAAGGCAGCTCCGATATTGCGGACAAACACAAAATCGATCACGCCGGGGATAACAGTCATATGCAGGGTATCGCCCACGGCACGAACCGCAAGCTTGGTCAGCTGGTCAACAAGCAACACAAAGAGGGCCACCCCACCAGCAACACCTAACCGCCAACGCAAAGGCGGCGTCATATCCGCACCACGACCCAAAGAAATCCCCTACCCTCAAAACAATCGAATTCCATTTAACGCGAATAACCATCTTATATTGCCATACGCAGAACGCACGACATATCCACCAATGCGACAAAGGGGCTGTCCCCTTGTCCCTTCACCGGGTAGTCTTTTTGGGACGGGGCTTTTTTAGCTACCCAGTCCAGCGCTTTCGAAGATTAAGTCCTTATTTGAGGTAGGGCAGCTAAAAAAGCCCCGTCCCAAAAAGACTACCGACAGCGAAAACCCGCCAGAGCGAGCAAGGTGCCTTGAAGCAAGGCGGCATAGACCTTCTGGTCATGCCGCCGAAGCTGAAAGGCAGATTGCCGCTCTGGCGGGTTTGCAGCGTCAACCTGTTACGCGGTTTGGTAAAACCTCGTAACTACAAGGCATTCGCGCAGCGCTTGCAGATATGCGCGTGACCGTTGTACTCGCCGACGGTGGTGCGATAGTTCCAGCAACGGTCGCAGCACTCGCCCTCGGCGGCCTCAATAGCGACGGAAAGCTCCTCGCCCTGGGTTAGCTCAACATCGGAGACGATGTAGAACTCGGCCAGATCGACGGCCTTGTCGCCGGTCAGCAGCGCATACATCTCGGCGGGAACGACCGCCTTGACGCGGACCTGCTGGCTCTTGGTGAAGGTGCCGGCGGAGCGGGCATCCTCAAGGGCCTTGGTCACAGCGCTACGGAGCTCGAGCGAGGCCTCGAGCACGCCCTCGAACTCATTGGCCTCGTCGACCGTGATGGGCGACTTGTACCAATCGAGCAGCGCGGCGTACTTCTGGTGATCGACGCAGCCGGCGGGCGCATAGGCCATGGCCTCGTCGACCGTGTAGGACAGGATCGGCTGCAGGTCGCGCATGAGCATCGAGAAGAGCTCAGCGAGCACGGTCTGGGCGCTGCGGCGCTCGAGCGAGCCGGGCTTGTCGCAGTACAGACGGTCCTTCAGGGCGTCGAGGTACACGTTGGAAAGCTCGGTAACCACAAAGTCGTAGAGCGCACGGTAGGCGCGCGGGAACTCGTAGCTGGCGTAGGCGTCGTCGACCTCGGCCTGGACCTGGGTCAGACGGGCAACCATGAGCTTGTCGAGCGGCAGCAGGTCGGCAAAGGCGACGCCGTCGGTCTCGGGCTCAAACTGACCCTCGAGCTCGGAGAGCAGGAAGCGCAGCGTGTTGCGGAAACGACGGTAGGCATCGGACGTACGAGCAAGGATCTCGTGGTCGATGGAGACGTCGGAGCTGGTATCGACCGAGGCGACCCACAGGCGGATGATATCGGCACCCATCTCGTCGCAGACCTTGTTGGGGTCGATGACGTTGCCGAGCGACTTGGACATCTTGCGGCCCTGGCCATCGAGCGTGAAGCCCTGCGAGACGACCGCCTTGTACGGAGCGTGGCCGTTGGCACCCACCGAGGTGAGCAACGAGCTCTGGAACCAGCCGCGGTGCTGGTCGGAGCCCTCGAGGTACACATCCGCCGGGTACTCAAGCTCGGGGCGATACTCGCAGACGGCCTTCCAGGACACGCCGGAGTCCCACCACACGTCGAGGATGTCCTTATCGGCCTTGAGGTGATGGCCGCCGCACTTGGGGCAGACGCAGGCCTCGCCCAGGTAGCTCTCGGGAGCGTCGGTGAACCAGGCGTCGGAGCCCTTCTCGTGGAAGAGCTTGATGACGGCGTCGAGCGTGGCGTCGTTCATGACCTTCTCGCCGCAGTCGGCGCAGGTGTAGCTGGGGATAGGCACGCCCCAGTTGCGCTGACGGCTGATGCACCAGTCGGGACGCTGCTCGACCATGGCACCGATGCGGTTGGCCGCGTGAGCCGGATACCACTTGACGTTCTCGCGGATCTCTTTGCCAGCCTGCTCGCGCAAACCGGTCTTGTCCATCGAGACAAACCACTGGTCGGTAGCACGGAAGAGCACCGGGTGCTTGCAGCGCCAGCAATGCGGATAGCTGTGCGTGATCTTCTTCTCGAGGACCAGGGTGCCGCGCTCGCGCAGGAACTCGATGATGTGCGGATTGGCCTCGTCGGTATCCATACCGCTGAAGGGGCCACCGGTACCAAACTCCTCGCCGGTGTAGAACTTACCGTCGTCATCGACCGGCATGCAGATATCGGTGATGCCCTCCTTGAGGCAGGCGAAGTAGTCGTCGACGCCGTGGCCGGGCGAGTTGTGGACGATACCGGTACCGTCATCGACGCCGACGTAATCGGCCAGCAGCGCCACGCCCTCGACACCGTCAAAGATCGGCTGCTTGTAGTGGATGTGGTGGAAGGTCTCAGCGGGAACCACATAGGGCTTACCGTCGACCATGACCGGGGTGTACTCCCAGCCAAACTCCTCACAGCACTTGGGAGCCAGGTCCTCGAGCATAACCTCGGCACGGCCATCGTGCTCAACGGCAACATAGGCGGCGCCGGGCTTAAGGGAAACGGCCTGGTCGGAGGGGATGGTCCACGGCGTGGTCGTCCAGATAATGAAGTCAACCGGGCCGTCGAAGCTCTCGAGACCGGCAGGCTTAGTGGTCATCTCAAAGCGCACGAAGATGGACGGGCTCGTCTCGTCGGAGTACTCGATCTCGGCCTCGGCCAGCGCGGTGTGGCAGTGCTTGCACCAGTGGACGGGCTTATGACCGCGATAGATCATGCCCTTGTCGAACATGGCCTTGAAGACCTCGATGTCGGCGGCGTCATGCTGGTGATAGAGCGTTAGATACGGGTTGTCCCAGTCGCCAAGCACGCCCAGGCGACGGAAGCCGGCCTTCTGCAGCTCGATGTTCTCGACAGCGAACTTATTGCAAAGCTCGCGGATCTTAGCCGTGGAGGTCTGGTTGAACTTCTCGGTGCCGAGCTTCTCCTCGACCTTGTGCTCAATCGGCTGACCGTGGCAGTCCCAACCGGGGACATAGGGAACCTCATAGCCCTGCATCATCCAGTAACGGTTGATCATGTCCTTAGAGATCTTGTTCATGGCGTGGCCGATGTGGATCGGGCCGTTGGCATACGGAGGGCCGTCGTGCAGCACGAACTTCTTGTGACCCTTGTTCTTCTTTAGAACTTGCTCGTAGACCTTGTTGTCCTGCCAGTCCTTGAGTCGCTTGGGCTCGGACTTGGAAAGACCGGCACGCATGGGAAAACCGGTCTTGGGCAGATTCATCGTCTGCTTGTACTCGTTTGCCACGGTACCCCTTTCTTGTCATGGGCGCGCACGCCCTCTGGGCACCAAAAAAGCGCCCGTCCCTGCAAGCTGGGACGAAGCGCCACAAGACAGGCAGTCTGCCCGTAAAAGCTCTTCGCTTAACCACCCAGCTTAGATGCCCTCGCCCGCGTCGCCGCGCGCTCGCATCCGTTACTCGGCTGGCCTGTATCGACGACCATCTCGGCGATATCTACTAAGACGTGCCTGCGCGGCACGTCCGTTGGGACCGCAGCTCCGGGGTGATTTTCATCGGTCGCATGCACGGGTTCTCAGCGCTCCCCGCTCTCTGTAGCATGCGGACGGCCGACTACTCGTCCCCATCAACGCTTATGCGGAGTATGCTAGCACGTTCCGCGCCGACGAAAAACCCTCAACACTGGTTTTATACGTTCGAAATTTCTCGCGGCTGTGGACCTTCTCTAGGAGCAAAATACCTGAAAGCACTTTATCGAACGAAAGAAGGTTGCTATGCGCACGATCGGAATGAGCGACTATACCGTCGGCGAGGACTGCTTCGACGAGTTGCCCGGCGCGCTGGCCGAATACGGAGCGACCAAGGTCGCAATCATCGGTGGCAAGCGAGCACTGGCTGCAGCACTTCCCGGTATCGAAGCCGCGCTGGCAGGCACCGGCGTCGAGGTTCTGGAGACGCGCGTCTACGGCACCAACAGCACACGCGCCAATATCGCCAAGGTCGTAAACTCCCCCGCCTGCCAGGAAGCCGACGTGCTTATCGCCTGCGGCGGCGGCAAGGCACTCGACACCGTGAAGACCGCAGCTATCGAGCTCAAGAAGATCGTCTTTACGGTGCCGACGATCTGCTCCAACTGCTCCGCCGCGACCGCCATTGCCGTTGTCTACAACGACGACGGCTCGCTCGAGGGCTATTCGTACCCCAACCGACCGGCGCACATCTTCATCAACCCCAAGATCATCGCCGAGGCACCGGCAGAGTACTTCTGGGCCGGCGTAGGCGATGCCCTGTCCAAGCAGCCCGAGGTCGAGTACGCCACAAGCGCCGGAAATTTGGAGCACACCGCCGGTCTTGGCCTGGCACTCGCCCACACCTGCTCCGAGCCGCTGTTTACCTATGGCGTCCAGGGTCTTGAGGACGTGCGCCAGGACCTGTCGAGCGAGGCCGTCAAGCAGATCGCGCTCGACATCGTGGTCAACACGGGATATGTCTCGAACCTGACCAACCAGAACGATTACTACTACAACTCGAGCGTCGCACACGCGTTCTACAACGCCACTTGCAGCATTCCGCGTGAGGGCACCTACCTGCACGGCGAGGTCGTAAGCCTGGGCGTGCTGGTGCTGTTCGCCTACACGGGCGACACCGAGAACCTTGAGCGCTATGCCGCCTTTAACAAGCAGATGGGCCTGCCCGTGACGCTTGAGCAGGTCGGGCTTTCCGAGGCCGATATCCCTGCCCTGTGCAAGTACGCGCACGCCACCAACGAGTGGAAGCAGGGTAACCCCGAGCCCTTCACCGACGAGAAGTTCGCCGCCGCCATCAAGGCAGCCAACGCCTACGGCCACACCCTCCTCGCCTAACCTACCAAAAAGGGACAGGTTTATTTTGTCAGGTTTTATCTGGGCAAACGCCATCTCTAATTGGTGAAATAGTTTATCTCGACAGCAAATGGGGTAGCCATTCAAATGATGGCTACCCCATTCTTTTGCTATTCCAACATGCTCGGGTCAAATTCACTTGCGGGAATCACACGGTACCCGTGACGCAGCAGCAGGTCGACGAAGACACCGTTGCCCGCAGTGAGCGTGCCGCTAAAGGTGCCATCGTAGATGCGACCTGCACCGCACGAGGGACTACGGTCCTGTAAGATGCACGCGGCGATCTCTTCCGGCCCACCCGCCTGCTCGCACATGTCGAGTGCACGCTCAGCACCCAGGCGAAACTCACGATCGACCGAGGCGCCCTCGCGGGTACGGACCTCGCCGTTCACAATCTCGGACGGCTTGCGCGGTGTGGGCAAGCCACCAAAAACCTCGGGGCATACCAACAGGACCTCGGTTCCCGTGCGCTCACAAGCCTCGACCAGCTCGCGATGGTAATTATCGAGCCCGTTATACTTGCAGCTCTCGCCCATCAAGCAGGCACTTACCACGATCTTCATATACAACCCTTCCCAAGCAAAACGCCCCATTTGAGGTGGACACTCAAATGGGGCGAAAGCACTGCGCAACTAGTATTACTGCTGCTTTGGCATCAGCGGATTCTCACGCGTGAGGAGATTCATAAACTCCTCGCCCGTGATCGTCTCCTTCTTGTACAGATAACGAGCCAGCTCGTGGAGCTTAAACTTGTTCTCCTTCAGGATCTGCAGGGCGCGGTCGTGCGCATCCTCGATCAGCTTGGCGACAATCGCGTCCACGCGCTCGGCCGTACCGGGGGCGCAGGTGAGCGACGTATCCTGGTTAAGGTACGCGTTCTGCACGGTACCGAGCGCCATCATGCCAAACTCATCGGACATACCAAAGCGCGTCACCATGTTACGGGCGAGCTTGGTGGCCTGCTCGATATCGTTGGCGGCGCCGGTCGTCATCTCGCCAAAGATGAGCTCCTCGGCTGCACGGCCACCGCAATAGACGGCGAGCTTGTCCAGGATCTCCTGGCGCGTGGTCAGGAAGCGCTCGTCCTCCTCGACCTGCATGGTGTAGCCCAGAGCACCGCTCGTGCGCGGCACGATGGTGATCTTCGTGACCGGCGCAGAGCCCTTCTGGCGAGCGGCAACGATGGCATGACCGATCTCGTGATAAGAAACGACCTGCTTCTCGTGGTCGGACAGCACCGTGGACTTGCGCTGCTGACCGGCGATGACGACCTCCACCGACTCCTCAAAATCGTCCTGCGTGGCGCGCTTGCGACCCTCGCGGACGGCTCGCAGGGCACCCTCGTTGATAATGTTGGCCAGGTCGGCGCCCGAGGCACCGGGCGTGGCGCGGGCAATCGCGGTCAGGTCGATCGGCGGCTGCGTCTTCACGCTCTTGGCGTGCAGCTCAAGAATGTTCTTACGGCCGGTCAGGTCGGGCAGCTCAACGGGGATGCGGCGATCAAAACGACCGGGGCGCAACAGAGCCGGGTCAAGGCTGTCGGGACGGTTGGTGGCAGCGAGGACGACGATACCCTTGTGGTTATCGAAGCCGTCCATCTCGGTCAGCAGCTGGTTGAGCGTCTGCTCGCGCTCGTCGTTGCCACTAAAGCCGCCGCCGTCGCGCTTCTTGCCGATGGTATCGATCTCATCGATAAAGACGATGCACGGGGCCTTTTCCTTGGCCTGCTTAAACAGATCGCGAACCTTGGCGGCGCCGCGGCCGACGAACATCTCAACAAACTCAGAGCCCGAAATACTAAAGAACGGCACACCTGCCTCGCCGGCCACAGCCTTGGCAAGCAGGGTTTTACCGGTACCCGGAGGGCCGACAAGGAGGGCACCGCGCGGCAGCTTGGCGCCAATCTCCTCGTAGCGCTGCGGCTTCTCCAGAAAGTCGACGACCTCCTTGAGGGACTCCTTGGCCTCTTCCTGGCCAGCAACATCCTTAAAGGTCACGCCCACGTCCTTGGAGGCAATCACGCGCGCGCCGGACTTACCCAGTCCACCGCCGCCAAAACCGCCGCCGCCAAAGTTCATCGACGGACCGTCATCACCCATGGCCTTCTTCATGCGGCGGTTGAGCCACCAGCCGATCAGGAAGAAAATCGCCATGGGAAGAATGAGGGTGAGCAGGTAGTAAGTCATCAGACCCGAGTTCTTATCGGGAACGACCGACTCAAGCGAGGCGCCAGATTCAAGCACGCGATCGGTAAAGCCCGCATCATTCGGCACACCGGTCGTCTTGTAGGCGATGTTCTCGTCCTCGCCCTTCTTGGTGTAATAAATCGAGTAATCGTCCGTGTTGTACTCGACCTTATCGACGCTCTTCTTGTCGAGCGCTTTGACAAACGTCGAGTAATCGGTCTTCGTAATCTGCTGCGTGTGACCGATGTTGGGGAACAGAACGGTCGAGAGCACGAGGTAGACGACGAAGGCGATGAGCACGTAGAGGATCATATTCCGTCTACGTTTGTTGTCATCCATCTCCATCTGCTTGAACTCCATCTACTGGGGTTGATAATGCTAACTAGAATACCCCACCCGGCCGGCGATAAACCGACACCGGGCACGAAAGGACAGAGATGGCATCACTGGAAGTCGGCAAGGTTCAAATCTATACGGGCGACGGCAAGGGCAAGACGACGGCTGCGCTGGGGCTCGCGCTGCGCGCCACGGGCTATGGACTTAACGTGCTCATGCTTCAGTTTGCCAAGAAGCTGCACTGCGCCGAACATGACGCAGCTCCTCAATTGGGGCTTTGCATCGTACAAGCCGACCGCGACACGCCCGAAGCCTGTGCCGCACAGATCATGGAGCTGGCGCGCGAGCAGATTAGCCAAGTCGACGTGCTGATCTTGGATGAGCTGGGAGAAGCCATGCGACGGGGCTTTGTGACGCGCGAAGATGTCGAAGCGTTGATCGCTATGAAACCAACCACCACGGAGCTCGTGCTCACTGGCCGCGGCTTGCTGCCCCTCGCCGACCTTGCCGACCTCGTAACCGAAATGCGCCCCGTCAAACACTACTTCGACGAAGGCCTCCTAGCCCGCCAAGGCATCGAATACTAATTGATCCAAAGGGGACGGAGGAAAACGAATCATCGACATCACCACGGAGAGCAATGATCCGTTTTCCTCCGTCTCATACGGATCATTAGGCAGTAGCGCGGCCTAGCCAGTTGCCGCTGTGGTGGTAGATGGTGAACATCGTGGCCGTGATGAGCCAGGTTACGGGGTAAACCAGCAGCAGGAGCTCAAGCGACGGATCGAAAGGCATGATCGCAAACACCCAGATCACCCTGAGCACGACGGTGCCGAAAATCGTGAGAATCATGGGCTGCAAGCTCACGCCGGCACCGCGAATGGAGCCCGACGCGTTTTCGATAATCGAGAAAATCGCATAGAACGGCGCAATAAAATGGATGATGGTCGTGGTGTAGGCCGAGATCGAAGCATCGTCGACAAACAGACGCGACAGAGGACCCGAGAACACCAGCAGCACGGCAGACAGGCCACCAATGAGCATAAACGACAGCACGAGCGACGTATGGTAGCCCTTGCGCATGCGCTCGTAGTTGCGCGCGCCAAAGTTCTGTGCCGAGAACGTGGTGATCGACACGCCAAGCGCCTCGGTAACCATCCAGACAATGCCATCTAAGCGGCCCGAAAGACCCCAAGCCGTGGTGACATCGGCACCAAACGAGTTGACCGACACCTGAATCAAAACGTTGGAAATCGAATACGCAGCAGACTGAAAGCCAAGCGGTAGACCACACGAGATCATGCTCTTGCAAATACCAGGATCAATGCCGAGTTTGGACAGTGAAAGCCGCCACGCACCCGGTGCGCGCATCATGCGAATCACGATCATCGTGGCGTTGGAGCAAATGGTCAGCGCCACCGCAATGCCGCAGCCCAGAGCCTCCATATGCAGCACGGCAACGAAGATGACATCCAGCACCACATTAACGAGGCAGCCGGAAGCGATGATCACGGCAGGTCCACGCGTGTCGCCCACGGCGCGCAGCAGTGCCGTTCCCATATTGAGCAGCAGCGCCGCAACCATGGCGGCAAAATAGCAACGAGCATAGGCCACACCCTCGGCTAATAGTTCATGCGGCGTATTCATAAGCACCAGCATGGGCTCAACGAACACTATGCCCAGAATCGAGACAACGATACCGCCCACCAGAGCGAGCGTCATGGCCGTATGGACCGAACGACTCAGTCGCTCATCATCGTGCTGGCCAAAATACTGACCCGTAATAACAGCACAGCCGGCGCCAACACCGACGCAAAAACCGATGCAGAGCTCCGTGAGCACCATCGTGGCCTGGATGCCGCCCAACGCGAGCTTGCCGCCAAACTGACCGACGATATAGGTACCGATAAGTGTGTAGGCCTGCTGAAAAAACGAACTAAAAAAGATGGGAACGCACAGCGAAAGCAACTGCTGCCAAATAACACCCTGTGTTACATCGATAGCCGTAGATTTCTTAGCCACACGCCCTCCCCACCAGCGCACGTCAAACAACAAAACGTCAATTTTATGACCAAAGCCGACACCAGCTTAGCACCGACCGGCGTCAACCGAAACACCCGGACTCAGAGCCCGGTGCAAAATATCTGCCTAGTGATACAGTCCCGGCTGGTAGTGATACTCGTTGCTCACGTGCGGACACAACTGCCAAAAAGCGACAGCACTCGCCGCGGCCACGTTGAGCGAATCGACCCCGTGCGCCATCGGAATACGCACAGCCCGGTCACAGCCCGCGATGGTCTTGGCGCCCAGGCCGGCGCCCTCGGTGCCCATAAAGATCGCCAACCGGTCAATCTCCCGCAACGCGGGATCGTCCAACGACACCGAATCATCCGTCAATGCCATGGCGGCACACGAAAAGCCGGCATCGTGCAGCGCCGCCAGCCCATCATGCGGCCATACGCGCGCCTCGCTGCCAATGCGCGTCCAGGGCACCTGGAACACCGTGCCCATGCTCACGCGGGCCGAGCGGCGGTACAGCGGGTCACAGCAAGTGGGGCTCACCAAAATGCCATCGACATTCAACGCTGCCGCCGAGCGGAAAATCGCACCCACATTAGTATGGTCGACAATACCCTCGAGCACGCACACGCGCACCGGGCGCTCACCCGCCACCTCGACGACGCCGTCCAAGAACTCATCAACCGGAATCTGACGCGGGCGACGGAACGCCGCGAGCGCACCGCGCGTCACGTTAAAGCCCGTCAACTGCTCCATGAGCTCCATGGAGGCCACGAACACAGGAACCGGACCTGCGCCCTCGCGTACAACCAGACGCTCGAACAGCGGCATCATCTGATCGAGCCAGCGCTCACCCAAAAGAAAGCTCACCGGCTCGTATCCGGCACGCACCGCGCGCTCGATGACCTTGGCGCTCTCGGCGATAAAGATGCCCTTTTGCGGCTCCAGCACGCAGCGCAGCTCGCGCTCCGTCAGTCGCACGTAGGCGTCGAGCCGCTCATCATTAAGGGAATCGATTCGCAGCACCTCAACGGCATCAGTCATAGCAGCCAGCCCGTACCCTTCTTTACAGCACATCTATACCAAACGAGGCGACGCTAAGCGCCGCCCCATGCATTCAATCAACCCGGTGATACCGTTCACGCCAGACGATTTAAGCATCAACACGACGATATGTCACAAACTCATAATCGAGGCCTTCGTCACCCTCGCCCGCGGCAATCGTGGCAACCCCGTCGCGCCGCACAACTTCCCACGCAGGATCGACATCCAAATTGGGAAAATACGTGTCCACGGCATGGGTGCAATGGTTGTGCGTGACCTCGGCCTCCACGCAGTACGGCAGAAACTGCCGATAGACATCGCCGCCACCGATCACCCAGGCAACGGGCTCATCGGCAACCGCGGCCAAGGCCTCGTCAACGCTATGCACTACGTCGACACCCTCGGGGGCAAAGCCCTCGTCGCGCGTGAGCACAATGTTGCGGCGGTTCTTGAGCGGACGCCCGCCGGGAAAACTCAGCAGGGTCTTGCGTCCCATAATGACCGGACAACCCTTGGTGCACGCCACAAAATGGCGCATGTCGGCACGGTTGGACACGACCATGTCACCCTCGCACCCAATGCCCCAGTCATCGCACACGGCGACAATGGCAGAAAGCTTACACGTCATGCGCGTCACCTACACCGCAATGGGGATGTTCTTGACCTGCGGGCCGTGCTCATAGCCCTCAACGATCAGATCATCAGTCGTAAACGCGTAGAAATCATGCACATCGGGGTTGAGCGTTACCTTAGGAGCCGCAAACTGCGGACGCTCGATAAGCTCGCGGACGATATCGACATGACGGTCGTAAATATGGGCATCGGCGATCACATGCAGCAACTCGCCCGCGATCATATCGACCGACTGCGCGACCATCATCAGCAAAATGGCGTACTGGCACACATTCCAGTTGTTCGCGGCCAAAATGTCCTGGCTGCGCTGGTTGAGAATCATGTTGAGTGTTGGCTTATCGTCCTGCGGGCGCTGCGTGACGTTATAGGTCACGCTGTAGGCGCACGGATACAGGTGCATCTCGGACAGGTCGCTAAACACATACGTGTTGGTCATGATGCGACGGCTGTACGGCGTGTGCTTAAGGTCGTACAGCACCCGGTCCATCTGGTCAAAGTCACCCTCGGCATAATGGCTCTTCTGCCCAATCTGATACCCATAGGCCTTGCCGATGGAACCGGTCTCGTCGGCCCACTCATCCCAAATATGGCTGTTGAGGTCATGCACGTTATTGGACTTCTTTTGATAGATCCACAAGATCTCGTCCATGGCAGATTTGAGGGCCGTACGACGCAGGGTAAGCGCCGGAAACTCCTCACGCAGGTCGTAGCGTGCCGTGACACCAAAGTTTTTAATGGTATAGGCAGGGGTGCCGTCCTCCCACACCGGACGAACCTTTTGGCCCTCGGTAGTGGTGCCATGGTCCAGAATATCGCGGCACATGGCTACAAACTGTTGATCAGCTTTGCTCATTGACCCTCCTGTCAGTCGCCTATAAGCGATTTTTATTGTAGCCCAGGCGCGCAGCATCGAATTGCACACTTGGGGCGGCACACGCAATGCACGGCAGTACGGCTCCGCATTCGCAAATGCTGCACCTTTAGCTTTTTTGACATATGCCAAAAATAGCTTGAGCGGCTCCGCATACGCGCTATCCTATTGTTGACATATGTCAGATTTGGAGAGTGTATGGCAGGAAGACGCGAAAAATTGCGCCGCGTTGGGATCATTCCCGAATATCGCGGCTTCACCCCTGACGGCCTTGCCAGCGGCGACGCCATCGACATGACGGTCGATGAGCTCGAAGTCCTACGGCTTTGCGACCTGGAAGGCCTCAATCAGGAGGCCGTCGCCCAGCAAATGGGCATCGCCCGTGCCACCGTGGCGGCCATCTGCAGCCGCGCGCATCGCAAGGTGGCAAACGCGCTGGTCAACGGGCGAGCACTTAGAATCGAGGGCGGCAATATCGCATACTCCCCTACACCTACGACGACGGCCATATGGCCAGCAAAGGAGGTCGGCACCATGAGGGTGGCAACGACGTACGACAACGGCAACATCTTTATGCACTTTGGCCGCAGTGAGCAGTTCAAAATCTATGACATCCAGGATGGCAAGGTGCTCAACGAGCAGGTCGTAGGCACCGGCGGCACTGGTCACGGCGCCCTAGCGGGTCTGCTCGCCAACGGTGGCGTCGATACGCTCATCTGCGGCGGTATCGGCGGCGGCGCCATCAACGCGCTCACCCAGGCAGGCATCACGGTCTATGCGGGCGCCCAGGGCAGCTGCGACGCCTGCGTCGAGGCCCTCATTGCCGGCACGCTCGCGCAGACCGGCGAGGCCACCTGCGACTGCCATGGGCACGAGCACGCCCACGAGCATGGCGAGTCCTGCAGCTGCCACGGCCACCACGACCATGATGGGCACGAGGGCTGCGGCTGCCACTAGTGGCAAGCACCTCAACGCCAACACGCTTCCGCGCGTGAGAAAACCTGCGAACGAACGGCGAAGGCCGCCTGGAGTACCATCCAGGCGGCCTTCGCCATACTCGACTCAACCAGTCGTTACTTTTTATTACGCATCTGCGCTTCCATCTGGCGCAGCAGGTCCATATCGGACTTGGGACCACCTGTTCCCATGCCACCCAGGCCGCCCATGCTGCCCAGGCCCATGGCATCCAGACCGGGAATGTTGGGCATGCGCATCTTTTTGCCTTTTTTACCCTTCTTGCCCTTCTTGCCGCCGGCTTGCGCCTGGTTGGCCATCGAGCGCATGCGGCCCATCATCTTGTTCATCTCGCCCCACTGCTTCATAAGGCTATTGACCTCGGTGGGGGTCACGCCGGCACCCTTGGCGATGCGGGCGCGACGCTGGCCGTTGATGATGGAAGGGCGCAGGCGCTCCTCCTTGGTCATCGACATGATGATGGCCTCGTTCTTATCGAAGATGCCCTCATCCAGGTTGCCGCCCATCTGGTTGAGCGCGCGCTGGCCGCCGGGAAGCATGCCCAGAATGCCCTTCATACCGCCCATCTTCTTGACGGCCTTCATCTGGTCGAGCATGTCGTTCATGGTAAAGCCCTCGCGCAGCATGCGCTCGGCAGCCTCGAGCTGCTCGGCATCGGCTGCCTCCTGGGCTTTCTCGATAATGCCGACGACGTCGCCCATGCCCAAGATGCGCTTGGCCATGCGATCGGGATAGAACGGCTCCAGCGAATCGGGCTTCTCGCCCATGCTCACGAACTTGATGGGCTTGCCGGTCACCTGGCGCACCGAAAGCGCGCCGCCGCCACGGGCATCGCCGTCGAGCTTGGAGATGATCACGCCGTCAAAGTCGGTGCGCTCGGCGAAGGTCGAGACAACGTTGACGATATCCTGGCCGGTCATGGCATCGACGACCATCAGCACCTGATCGGGCCTGACGGCCTTCTTGATGTCCACGGCCTCCTGCATCATCTGCTCGTCGATCTGCAGACGACCGGCGGTATCGACGATGACCACATCGCGCAGGTGGTCGACGGCCTCCTGGATGGCGCCCTTGGCAATATCGACCGGGTGCTCGCCGTCACCGCGGAAGACCGGCACGCCGATCTCTCCACCAAGCGTGGCCAGCTGGTCGGCAGCGGCGGGACGGTAGACGTCGCACGCGGCGAGCAGCGGCGAGCGGCCCTGCTTCTTGAGCAGGTATGCTAGCTTTACAGCCGCCGTGGTCTTACCGGAGCCCTGCAGGCCCACGAGCATAATGACGTTGGGAATGCGGTTGCTAAAGACGAGCTTGCTCTCGGTGGAGCCGAGCATCTCGGTGAGCTCGTCGAGCACGATCTTGACGACGTTTTGCGCCGGCGTCAGCGATTCCATGACCTCGGCGGTCATGCAGCGCTCCTTGGTCTTGGCGACAAACTCCTTGACGACCTTAAAGTTGACGTCGGCCTCGAGCAGCGCCATGCGAATGTCGCGCATGGCCGAGGTGATGTCGGCCTCGGTCAGCTTGCCCTTGCCGCGCAGGCGGTCAAATGTGTCGTTGAGGCGATCGCTCAGAGAATCAAACACTGGTCACTCCTTAGTTGGACTCGCCCACCAGGGCGCGGCAGAAATCTTTGGCATTAAACTCCTGCAGGTCATCGACCTGCTCGCCCACGCCCACGCGCAGGATCGGGAGCTTGAGCTTCTCGGCCACGGCCATGGCGATACCGCCCTTTGCCGTGCCGTCGAGCTTAGTCATGATAATACCGTCCAGACCCAGCGCCTCATTAAACTCGAGCGCCTGGTTCAGGCCATTTTGGCCCGTCGCGGCATCGATCACGAGGACGACCGAGACGGGCATGGGACCGGCGGCCATATTGGCGGCGCGCTTACGCGTCACGTTGACTACCTTGGCAAGCTCGCGCATGAGCTCGGGGCTCGTGTGCAGACGACCGGCGGTGTCGATGAGCACCAGGTCGCTGCCGCGCTTATCGGCCTCGTCGAGCACGTCGTAGCAAACGCTTGCCGGGTCTGAGCCGCGGTCGCGCTTTATGACGGGGACGCCGGCTCGCTGGCCCCACACATCGAGCTGTTCGATGGCGGCAGCGCGGAAGGTATCGGCCGAGCCGATCACGACGTTCTTGCCACGGGCAGCCATGGCGCTCGCGATCTTGCCGACCGTAGTGGTCTTGCCGGCACCGTTGATGCCCACAAACAGCACGCAGCTCGGCGTGTCGGCGAACGGATCGCGCTCGACGGGTACAAAATGCTGCTCGAGCTGCTCGGCCAGGGCGCGGCGAAGCTGCGGGGCGGTCTTGAGGTTCTTCTTGGCCGCGGCATCGCGCAGGTCGTCGGAGACCTGGATGGCGACCTCGGCACCCATGTCACCCATGACGAGGGTGTCCTCTAGGTCCTCCCAAAAATCCTCGTCGACCTCGCCGCCAAAGTAAAAGACCTCGTTGAGGGCCTCGCGGCTACGCTCAAGTCCGCGCGAGAGAGCATCGAAGAATCCCACTATGCATTCACGACCTTTCCGGTTTCGCGATCGAGTTTTTGCGAGACGACGCGACTGACGCCGTCAGCTTGCATCGAGACGCCGTAGAGGACGTCAGCGTCCTCCATAGTACGGCGCTGATGCGAGATAACCAAGAGCTGCGTATCGGAACGCAGCACGTCAAGCGCGCCGATGAGCTTGGACAGGTTGGCGTCATCGAGCGCCGCCTCGACCTCGTCCAGCACATAGAACGGCACTGTGCGCGTGCGATACACGGCAAAGAGCAGGGCGAGCGCCGTCAGGCTCTTCTCGCCGCCCGACATGAGCATCATCTTGGTGATGCGCTTGCCGCGCGGCTGCGCCACGACCTCGATGCCCGTCTCGGCCGGGTGCTCGGGGTCGGTCATCTCCAGATGCGCCTGGCCACCCGGGAACAGCATGGCGAAGATCTCGCGGAAGTTCGCATCGACCTTTTCGAAGGTCACCAGGAAGGCTTTACGCATCTTGCGGTCGATGGCCACGGTAATCTTGGTGAGCGCCTTGCGCGCGCTCTCCAGATCGGCCAGCTGCTCCTCGATGTAATCGGCGCGGCGCTTGAGCTGCTCGTACTCCTCCATGGCAACCTGGTTCACAGGGCCCAGGTTGTTGATCTGGCGCACGAGCTGGTTGAGCTCGCGCTCGGCGGCGTCGCGATCGGTGGGAGCAGGAAGCATGAGCGCTTCCTCGAGCACGGTGGTGCCATCGGCGGTAATGGCCTTGATGGCCGCCTCTACCTGCACCTCGAGCTTGCCGCGCGCGACCTTGAACTCGTTTTGTGTCGCCGTGGCGGCATCGACCCGCTCCTTGGCGCGGGAGACCTCGGCCTTGGCATCCTCGATGGTTTTCTTGAGCGAAGCCGAGTCTGCCTCCTCGAGTGAGGCCTGGTCACGCAGGCGCGCGGCCCAATCAGACGCACGCTCCAGCAGGGCCGAATAGCGCTCGTGCATGGGATCGACACGCAGGCGCAGCAGCTCGAGCGAGCGCGAAGCCTGACGTGTTCCGCGGATACGGCGGTCAATGCCCTCCAGGCGATGCTCCAGATCGGGCACGCGGCCCTTCAGCGAACGCAGGCGCTCGCTCGTCTGGGCCAGGCGCACCTTGGCATCGGCGAGCTTACCGGCTGCCTCGGAATCGTCACGGCGCACGCGATCGAGCTCGTCGTTGGCTTCGGCAATCTGGAGACCCAGGTCGCTTGCCTGCGCACGGGCCTCGTCACGCGAACGGGTGAGCTCGTCAACGCGCGGGCGCGCGGCGCGAACGGCCTCCGCCGCCTGCTCGCGGCGCCTGGAGATGCGCGCACGCTCGACCTCGGCGTTGTTGGCGCTTTGCTCCAGGCGGCCAATCTCGGAGAGCAGCGAGCGGCGCTCGCCCTCAAGACGGGCGATCTCGCCGGCGGCATCACCCTCGGCGGCACGCGCCTCCTCGACGGCCGCATTGGCCTCGATAACCTGGTTCGACACATGCTCAAAAACGGCAGCCAAATCGGGCTCCAGGCCTTCGAGCTCGCGAATGCGGCGCTTCCGCTCCAGGGCACCCGAGGCCTCGCCGGCATCGAGCCCCACGCGCACCAGGCCACCAAAGCTCACGCGAGCGCCATCGGGCGTCACATAGGTCACACCGTCAACGACTGGCGCCGCCAGCGCACAAGGCAAGTCATCGACCACGTAATAGCCGCCGAGCAGTGCCTCGACAATCGGGCCATAACCGGCACGCACGGACAGGCGATCAACCAGACGCGAACCGGCAGCACCCTCGGCAGCAGCAGAGCCGCTCACACCACGCGCCACCAGCAGTGCCTCGCCCGAGGCCTTCTTTTGGTCCAAAGCCGCACGACCGGCACGCTCAAGCGTGGCGGCGTCATCAAACAACAGGGCATCGATATCGCCGGCAAGCAGCTGCTCGACCAGGCCCTCAAGCTCACGCGGCGCCTCGAGCACGTCGCCCAGACGGCCCGTTACGTCATCGCCCAATGCCCCTACCAGACGGCTCACCAACGGCGAGCTATCGGCCATACGGGCATCGAGCTTCTTTTGGCTCGCAAGCTCAGAGCGCACCTCGGACAGCTTGTTGCGCGACTCGCTCTCACGGGCGCGCAAGTCCTTCAACGCCGCGCGGGCGACCTCGGTGGCCTGGCGCGCATCGGCCTGAGCTTGGCGAGCCTGATCGAGCGCGCCGTCGAGCTCCTCGGCGCGGTCGCGACGGCTCTCGAGCGAGGCCGTGACCTCCTCGAGCTGCTCGTCAATCTGCTCCAGGCGCGAGGCGTACATGTTGTCCTCGACCTCGGCATTGCTCAGCGAGTCTTTCACCTTGGCAAGCTCGAGCGCAGCCTTGTCGGCCACGCGCTGCACATCGCGTTGCTCGCGCGTAAGCTGCGAAATCTGATTGTCGAGCGCAACACGGCGCTCGTGGAGCTCGGCGGCGGCAGGGCCGGCGGCGTCAACGTCGTCCTGGGCCTGCATGTGCGCACCGGTCACTTCCTCAAGCTGGGCACGTGCATCCTCGAGCTCCTCGACCACGCGACGACGCTGATGCTCGGAGCTCGAAATCTGGCCGCGCATATCGGACAGGCGCGACACCATATTGTGTCCCTTTTCCTCGAGCAGGCGCATATCGGAGTTAATACGGCCGACCACATCTTGCATATGACGGCGCTGTTCGCCCAAGTCGCCCACAAACAGGCCCTTTTCCTCGAGCATCACCTGGAGCTTCTCGAGCTCGCGCTCCTTTTCGCCCAAGCGGTACTGCGCAAGCTCCAGCTCGGCGGCACCCTCTTTGGAACGGCTCTCCAGATCGTTCCACTGCGACTGCAGCGAACGAAGCTCGTCAACGGCCAGCATCTGCGTAAGCTCGTTCGCGCGCGAGGACAGCTCTTTGTACTTGCGCGCGCGATCGACCTGACGCTCCAACGGTCGCAGCTGACGGGCAATCTCCTTATTGATGTCGCGGGCACGAGTAAGGTGCTCGTCCATCGACTTAATCTTTTTGAGCGCACGCTCTTTGCGGCGCTTGTGCTTGGAAATGCCGGCAGCCTCCTCGATAAGGGCGCGGCGCTCCTCGGGACGGCTCTGCAAAATGGCATCGAGCTTGCCCTGGCTGATAATGGAATGCGTATCCTTACCCAAGCCCGAATCGTGCAAAATGTCCTGGATATCCATCAGGCGGCACGGACTCGAGTTGATGAGGTATTCGCTCTCGCCCGAACGATACATGCGGCGGGTGATGGCAACCTCATCAAAGTCGACAGGCAGCACATGGTCCGAGTTATCGAGCACCAGCGTGACCTCGGCAACGCCCACCGGCTTGCGCGCCGACGAGCCCGAGAAGATGACGTCCTCCATGGCCTGGCCGCGCAGCTGCTTGGCGCTCTGCTCGCCCAGTACCCACAGAATCGAATCGGAGATATTCGATTTTCCCGAGCCGTTAGGACCGACGATGACGGTCAGGCCCGGCTCAAACGTCATATGGGCGCGGTCGGCAAACGACTTGAACCCTTTGAGCGTAAGGGACTTGAGATACACGGTTCCTCGCTTAAACGGGCTTCTTGTTGAGAATCACACCGTTGGTGGTGTAACCCATGCGGTCGAGCGCCTCGAGTGCAGCGGCTCCCTCGGCCTCTTTCTTAGAGGCGCCGGTGCCGCGGCCCTGACGGATACCGTCGACAAGCACCACGGCGGTAAAGGTGGGCGCATGTGCCGGGCCCTCGGAGCCTACCAGCTTGTATGCCGGGGGCTCGTGACCGTCTGCCTGCACGCACTCCTGCAAGAACGACTTGGGGTTCGCGGGGTGCTCGGCACGCTCTGAGGCCAAATGGGGCTTAAGCGTGCGGTGGATGAACTCCGCCGCCGCATCCCAGCCGGCATCGAGGTACAAGGCACCCACGAGCGACTCATAGACGTTCTCGAGCGCCGAGTTAAGGCCGCGCGCGCCGGTACCGGTCTCGGAGGCGCCAAAGATGATGATGTCGTCGATGCCCAGCTCGTGCGAAACCTCGGACAGCGTGGCACCCGAAACAAGCGATACCTTCAGACGCGTGAGCTTGCCTTCATCGAACTCGGGATAAGACTCAAAGAGCGAACGGGCAACCACGGCGCCCAGAATGGAGTCACCCAAAAACTCAAGCCGCTCATAGCTGGCAGAGACCGGCTGCCCCTCTACTGCCGAGGGGTGGGTGAGCGCCGCGCGTAGCAGCACCTTGTTATTAAACTCATGGCCCAGGATTTCCTGAGCGCGCGTGAGTCGTTGAGATAAAGCCAAGACCTAGGCCTCCCTGGCGTTTTCGATAGCGTCGACGGCGTCGGCAACGGAGGTGAGCGACAACAGGGTCTCGTCATCGATCTCGAGGTCAAACTCGTCCTCGATGGCCGTCACCAGCTGCAGGCGCTCGAGCGAATTGGCATCGAGGTCGTCAAAAGTTGTCTCATCACTGATCTCGGCAACGTCAACACCCAGCACGTCGGCAGCGACCTCGGCGATCTTGTCAAAGATTTCGGAGCGATCCATAGCGCGTCCTCTCATAAGTCGTGGAATACAATGTGTCGCGCGGGCGGAAGCCGCATTGCAGCACGGCTCCGATTCTACCCCACGATGCATAGCTTGAGCCACGTAACGGAGCTCTTGCTAAACGATACCTTCCATGGAATTGGCAATGCTTTCGATAAGCCCGGCTCGAACGGCCTGAGCCGCGGCGAGCGTACCGTTCTTAACGGCTTCGGCCGACGTGGCGCCATGGCCAATCAAAACGACGCCGCGAAGGCCCAGCAGGATCGCGCCGCCCTTGGCATCGCCCGAGAGCTTGGCTTTCATCTGGCGCATCTGCTTTTTGATGAGCAGCGCGGCGATCTTGGTACCGAGCGAAGACATAAAGGCGCCCTTGAGCTCTTGCAGCAAAAACTTGGCAGCGCCCTCGGTTGCCTTGAGCGCAATATTGCCCGACATGCCGTCGGCGACCACAACGTCAAAATTGCCCGACGTAAGATCGGTGCCCTCGCAGTTGCCCACAAAACCGGGGACCGCGGCTTTCATAGCCGGGAAGCACGCCTTGGTAAAGTTAGAACCCTTCTCGTCCTCGGTGCCGTTGCCAAGCAGGCCCACACGCGGATGTTCGATGCCCAGGACCACGCGGGCATAGGCTGCACCCATCTGGGCAAAGCGAACCATGTCGTCGACCTCGACATCGGGGTTGGCCCCCATGTCACACAGTACCGTAAGGCCACCGGCGCGGTTGGGCAGCGCATTGGTGAGGCATGGGCGCACCGGCTGCTTCTTACCCTCTACCAAATATCTAAACGGCGTCACGTAGGCGGTGGCGGCAGCCGTCATGGCGCCGGTCGACCCCGCGGAGAAAAACGCGTCCGCGTTGCCCTTCTTAATAGCACGGCAGGCAAGCACGATCGAAGACTTACGCTTGGTCATCACGGCGCGGATGGGATCGTCGTCCATGGCGATGACATCGGGGGCCTCCAGAGCCTCCACGCGCGCGTGCGCCGCGGCAAAGGGGTTGACGATATCGGCGGGGCCAACAGCAATGACCTCGATATCGGGATCGGCGGCAAGTGCGGCCTCAATACCGTCGAGGACAACTTGGGGCTTCTCGTCTCCGCCCACAACGTCTACACAAACGCGAACGTTACTCATTTCAAGTGCTCCTTATACAAAAATGGCCGACTCATTGAGCCGGCCATTGTGGTTCCAGTTGGAACGGCATCGTATCCAGAGTATACAGTTACTCGGTAACGATAACCTCGCGGTCCTTATAGAAACCGCAGCTGGGGCACACGTGGTGCGGGAGCTTGACAGCGCCGCAACGGGGGCACGTGGACTGAGCCGCAGCCGAGATCTTCATGTTGGCGGAACGACGGGTATGGGTACGGATACGACCCTGCTTTTGTTTAGGTACGGGCATAGTGACCTTCCTTATGAACTATCCAGTGTGGCGATTACGCGCAAGTAGCGATACTACCACATTTTTACTCATCAAGATTGAGATTCTTCAATGCTGCAAATGGATTTTCCGTGGCAGCGGCCCATTCGGCCTCGGCCTGGGCGGCGCAATCGCATTGCTCGACGTTGAGATTGATCCCGCAGGTGGGGCACAGGCCGCGGCAATCGGGCTTGCAGAGCACCACAAACGGCGTGTCCATGACAACGGCGTCGTTAATGGGCTCCCCCAGATCGACAATGCGGTCCTCGCCCAAAAGCTCGTAACCGTCCTCGTAGGCCTCGGGATCCTCGGGCTCCTCAAAGAGGTAGAACTCCTCGATCTCGCCGGCGATATCAAACGAGGCGAGCTCAAGGCAGCGGTCGCATTCGCCGGTGGCGTGCGCTCGAACCATGCCGGAGAGCAGAACACCGGTGCCCGCATTGGTAAAAACCACGTCGTAAGCAATGCCGTCCTGCAGCTGGTACTCCTTCTCGCCCACCGTGTAGGTGGCGACATCGACCTTGCCGGTCAGCGGATACGAGTCTCCGGGAAACTCGAGCTGCTCGGAAAGATCGACGGTAACGCTCGGAAACTCAGCCATTACCACTGACCGTTCTGCTGGGCGGCACCCTCGTTGAGCTGCTGACGGCAACGGGTAACGGTGCCGGTCAGGCTCTTGAGGTTCTCCTCGAGATGCGTAAAGACCTGCTCGGCATAATCCTCGGCCGCATAGCGCGTCTCGCGCTCGTACTGCTGGGCACGATCACGGATATCGTCGGCCTGCTGCTGCGCCAAGCGGACGATCTCCTGCTCACCGGCAATGGTGAGTGCCTGCTGCTGAGCATCGGCAATGATGGAATCGGCCTGAGCGGCGGCGGAAGCCATAAGCTCGTCGCGCTCCTTGAGGATGCGACGGGACTTCTGCCACTCCTCGGGATAGCTCATACGGATCTCGTCAAGGATGTTAAAGAAGACGTCGGCATCGATAACCTTCATCTGGGCATTCTTGCCGAACGGCGTCTTAGCCTCTTCGATGAGCCCCTCGAGCTCCTCGACAAGGCTCACGATCCTGTCGCCAGGAAAATTCTCGCCCGGCATCCGGTCTCCTTTCATAGGTAACATGTCATCGTGTTAGTTTACCACATGCCATCAGGCAATATGAAACGTCACGAAAAGCGATGTTTAAGCGCTTCGACCACATTGGGCGGCACAAACGTCGACACATCGCTTCCGAGCGATGCGATCTGACGAACCACCGAGCTCGAGATATAGCCGTACTGCGGCGCACTCATGACAAAAATGGACTCAAGCTCGTTGTCCAGGCGATAGTTGAGGTCCGCCTGCTGCAGCTCGTACTCAAAGTCGGTCATGGCGCGCAGGCCCTTGACCACAGCACCCGCACCCTGCTCACGGGCAAAATCGACCAACAGGCCGGTAAAGGGCAGTACCTCGACACCGTCAATATCGCCCAGGGCCTCGCGGGCCAACGCCACGCGCTCATCGAGCATAAAGGTGGTGCCCACGCCGTTTTTGCCCTGCGACTCCGCCACGGCGACAATCACGCTGGGAAAAATGCGGCGGGCGCGGCGGATTACATCGATGTGTCCAAACGTGATGGGGTCAAACGTACCCGGAACGATCACGCGGTTGATAGTGTCATTCATGGGTATCCTCCAAAGGCACGTCCTCGTCAATATCGCTGTCATTAGCATGGTCGCACTCGTCCGCGGCCACCCAGCGCAGCAAGTCAACCGAGGTAATGCCGTAGCGTTTCTCTCGCACGGTCTCAAAACCAGCCGGATGAGCGCCCGCGTCGCTTGCGGCATGCTCAAACAGGGCAAAGGCCCCTGGTGCCAGCAAGCCCTGCTGGGCAAGATTGCGCAGCAGCTCCTCGACCGGCTCGGCACCAAAGGCATAGGGCGGATCGAGCAGGACCAGATCAAAGGGGCCGCCCGGAACACGGCCGCGCGAGGCGCTCGCCAACACATCGCCGGTAACGACGCGCCAACGCGAACGGTCGCGACACAGCGACTCGATATTCTTAGTGATCAGTCGGGCGGCATTGCGATCGATCTCGAACGTGATGAGCGAGCGAGCGCCGCGCGAGAGCATCTCGATTCCCAGGGCACCGGAGCCGCCAAAGGCATCCAGCACGCGGACCTCGTCCAGATCGAAATCGAATGCCGACATGACCATGGACGCACATGCCTCGCGCACGCGGTCGGTCGTGGGACGGGTGACATCGCGCCCACGCGGCTCTTCGATCTTGCGGCCGCGCCATTCACCGCCGATGATTCTCATCCTCCGCTGACCTCCTTGAAGATATGTCGATAACGCGCGGCGACCGCATCGCGCAAGGGACGCGTCGCCACGGAGTCAAGGTTGCAAGCATACCGCAAGAGCTCGACCGCGTCCAAATGGGCCCATTCGATAAGATCCTCGTCGGCGTCCAGGTCCACAAAACGCAGGGTCACACCGCCATGTTGGCGATAACCCAAGATTTCGCCCTCGTGGCGCAAGCGCAGGTCCATCTGCGCAAGTGCAAAACCGTCAGAGGTCTTTTCGAGCGCCCGCAGGCGGTCTTGCGCAGCAGAAACACCGCCATTGCCCTTGGAATGCGTCATGACCAGGCACGTACCCGACACGCTGCCGCGGCCCACGCGGCCTCTAAGCTGATGCAGGGCCGCCAAGCCAAAGCGCTCGCCGTTCTCGATAACCATGACGGTGGCGTTGGGCACGTCGACGCCCACCTCGACCACCGTAGTCGAGACGAGCACGTCGATCTCGCCGCGCTTAAAGGCGTCGATCACGCGGTCCTTCTCCCCCGCCGGCATGCGGCCGTGAAGACGCTCGACGGAAAGCCCCGGCAATGCCAGACGCAGGCGGTCGAGCTCGGTCGCGGTGTCGTGTAACGGCACGGGCACCGTCACGCGACCTTCATCGTCGCGAGCAATGCCGGGAACGTCTTCCAAATCGTCCGCGGAGTCACTCGGCTCCACAAGCGGGCAGATAACGTAAGCCTGCTGTCCTTGGGCATGCGCCTCGCGAATGGCACCGTAGGCCAGGTCGCGGCTCGACTCGGTGAGCACGCGCGTCGAGACGCCGGCCCCGGGGACGGGGCGATGACGAATGATGGACGTGTCCAGGTCGCCATAGACCGAAAGCGCCAGTGTGCGCGGAATAGGCGTGGCCGTCATAACGAGTAAGTCCGCACCTGGGCCTTTGGCACGCAGGGCATTGCGCTGCCCCACGCCAAACCGGTGCTGCTCGTCGATAACGACGAGTGAAAGATGTTTAAACGTTACGTTATCCGAAAGGACCGCATGGGTACCAAAGAGCACATCGAGCTCACCAGACTGCAGCTGCGCATGGATGCGCTCGCGCTCGGCGGCCGGGGTAGCACCCGTCAGGAGCGCCCAGGACATACCGGCCTGCGAGAGCAAAGGGCCGGTCTTATCGGCATATTGACGCGCCAGCACGCCCGTGGGTGCCATGACGCAGGACTGGGTACCCGAATCGGCCGCGACTGCCAGCGCGCAGGCGGCGACGGCGGTCTTGCCGGTACCGACATCGCCCAGCAGCAAGCGGTTCATCACGTGGTCGCCATCGCACATGTCATGCAGGATGTCTTGGAACGCGGCCTCCTGCTCGTCGCTCAGCGAAAACGGCAGGGCCCGCCTAAGCGCCGTCAAATGACCACCCGCGGTATGGGTGTAGGGAACCACCTCGACCATACCGCCGTCGTTGCGCAGACGAAGCGCCAGCTGGAGATAGAGGCATTCCTCATAGGCAAGCCGTGCGCGCGCGATATCGCGCTCGGCCATACTTGAGGGAAAGTGAATCGAACGCAGCGCACGGGCGCTGCTCATAAGGTGGCGCTTGGCGCGCAGGGGCGCGGGAATCGGGTCGAAAGGATTGCCGACAATCTCGAGCGCGCCGCTCACGATACGGCGCATCCAAGCCTGGCTCACACCGTCGCTCACATAGTGAACCGGAAGGATGGTGCCCGCGGCACGCCCGTCCTCGAGCTTTTCGAAATGCGGCGAGGCCATCTGCTTAAAGCCGTAGGCAAATTCGACCTTACCCATCACGGCAAGGCGGTCGCCCTGCTTGAGCTGCTGGGCAATCCAGGGCTGGCGGAAAAAAGCGACTTGCAGCACGCCCGTCTCGTCCACAAGCGAGACCTCGGTAACCTGCATACGCGGGCGGGGCTGCTTTTGAACGATACGATCGACCGTGGCGACGATCGTGCACACCATACCGATAGGCGCCATCTCGATGGACCAGGAGCGTGTAAAGTCCAGATATCGATGAGGGATATGGAGAAGGAGGTCCCCCACCGTCCTAATTCCCAGACGGCGAAGGGCCTCCTCACGTTTACCCGAAACATATTTGAGTCGCGCGATATCCTCGTCGAGCGCATTGCTCTGGGCAAAGCGCTCCGAGACGCGCGGCACGGAGCACAGCTCGGACATGGGCAGATGCCTACTCGATCGAGAAGATCACGGGATAGAGCGGCTGCTCGCCACGATGGGCGTCAATCTCCAGGTCGGGCTGAGCCTCCTCGATGGCGTCGACGATCTCCTGGAAGGCCTCATCGGACAGCTCCTCGCCGGCCAGAATCGTCAGCGCGTCGCCCTCCTCTTCCTCCTGCATGCGGTTGATGCAGTCGAGCGTGACCTGCTTCACATCGGAGCCGACCACGTCGATGGAGCCGGCAATGATACCCATGACGTCACCGGAGTGAATCGGAGAGCCGTCAGAGGCGCTGGAATCGCGCACGGCACGGGTGACCTCGCCATCGCGAACCTCGCTGATGGCATCGACCATGGCGGCGACGGCGTCCTCGAGCTCGGAATCGGGCAGCACCGCGAACAGAGCGGAGAACGCCTGCGGAACGGTCTTGGTGGGAACCACGGCGACCTTTTTGTCGGTGCAGGCAGAAGCAGCAGCCTCGGCAGCCATACGGATATTGCCGTTATTGGGCAGGATGATGACCGAAGTCGCGTTGACCTGGTCCACCGCGCCCAGCAGGTCGGCGGTCGAGGGGTTCATGGTCTGGCCACCCGAAACGACAACGTCGACGCCGAGGGACTTGAGGATGTCGGCCTCACCGGAACCGGCGGCAACGGCGACAAAACCCAGGGCCTTGGCGGGCTCGGCGGCCTTTTGCTGGTCCTCGTGGATCTTAGCGGTACGGTCGTGGGCCTCCATCTCCATGTTGTGGATAAAGACCTCGTAGATCTGGCCAAGCTGCAGCATGTGCTCGAGCACCAGGTTGGGGGTGTTGGAGTGCACGTGGATCTTGTAGTCGGGGTAGGCGCCCACGAGCAGCTCGCAGTCGCCCATGGAACCCAGGAACTTAAGGCACTCGTCCTCGTCAAACGGGGCGTCGGCCTTAAAGAGGAACTCGTTGCAGTAGCGGAACTCCGAGCCCTCCCAGTCGTCGTTGGCCTCGATCTCGACGCGACCGAGGGCCGCATCGCGGGCAGAGCCAGCGGAATCAAACGTGGTGGAGAAATCCTCGACAACGGTGCTGCGGCCCAGAGCAGCGGCAACAAAGTTTTCCAGGAAGATGGCGAAGCCAAAGGCGCCGGAGTCGACCACGCCGTTCTCCTTCAGAACGGGCAGCAGGTCGGGCGTGCGAGCCACAGACTGGTAGGCCTCGACGACGATGGCGTCGAGCGCGTCCTCGGCCGAGAACTTCTTCTTCTCGCACTCGTCGGCCTTGGTCGAGACGTCGCGCAGGACCGTAAGAATCGTGCCCTCGATGGGCTTGCGGACGGCCTGGAAGGCGACCTTGACGGCGCGACGGAAAGCATGCGCGATGTCGGCAGACGTGATGGGCTCATCGGCAGAGACGAGACCCTCGGCCACGCCGCGCAGGATCTGCGAGGTGATAACGCCGGAGTTGCCGCGGGCGCCCATGAGGGAGCCGTGGGTGATGGCGCCGGCGATGGCCTCCATATCGGCATCGGCGGGAAGGGCGGAAAGCTCCTTGGTCACCGAGGCGAGCGTGAGCGACATGTTGGTGCCGGTGTCGCCGTCGGGCACGGGAAAGACGTTGAGTTTATTGATCTCCTCGGCCTTGTCGGAAACGGCAGCCGCAGCGATCGGAAAACAGGTGCGAATGGTCTTTACAATCATGAGTATTTGAATCTCCGTTTTCGGATGCTAGTTCAGACGGCTCTTGAGCGCGTCGATGTGAATGCCGATCTTAAGGCTGGCGGGATCGATCTGGGCGATCTCCTGCAGGGTGAAGGCAACGGAGCTCGAAAGATTGTGGCAGACGGACTTCATGTTGACGCCGTTCTCGAGCACGACGTGAAGGTCGACCGTAAGGCCGTTCTCGTCGGCGGAGACAAGCACGCCCTTGCGGAGGCGCTGACCGGCAAGCAGGCGCACGCTCTCGGCGCCCTGGAGCTGCTCGGCCATACCGACGACGCCATAGCACGTCATCGCGGCATAACCGGCAATATCGGCAATAACGTCGTTCGAGACGCTCAGGCTGCCGTTAATGGTCTCAGACACAAGAATCTCCTTATCTGGTGCTCGCGGCACCATGTCGTGGGAGCAATCATTGCAATATTCTACAACGACCGCGCCATGTTGAGGTGGTGGGTCGCGGGATTACATCCTCGACACGAAATGTTGATATGGCAACGTTTGCGTTAAGCAATCGCGGCATGAAAAAACCCGCCGCAAAAGCGACGGGTTTTACAATCTGGCTCCCCGGGTAGGACTCGAACCTACAACAGCGCGGTTAACAGCCGCGTGCTCTACCATTGAGCTACCGAGGAATTTAAAGCCCAGCAGATTGGGCTGAGAAATTCTGGCTCCCCGGGTAGGACTCGAACCTACAACAGCGCGGTTAACAGCCGCGTGCTCTACCATTGAGCTACCGAGGAATAGGTGCATGCTCTCAAGCAACGAAGTTTATTATACGGACGAATCAGCTCAGGGCAAGAACTTTTTTTGAGAAATTTTCCGACCCAGTCATTGG
>NZ_JBNPOK010000009.1:0-81110 GCF_050315135.1 Collinsella sp. SGI.033 | reverse complement strand
AACGTCCCTAACTGTCGCGTTCGGAGCAAGACGGCGCCGCAGGTAGAGGACGGACAGCGAGCGGGCCGCATTTGAGACAAGGTGACGTGAAACGAAAGGGCGCTGACCTTCTGGTCGCGCCCTTGAAGTTGAGCGTCAGATTGTCCAAATGCGGCCCGCGCAGCGTCGAGTAGTTACGCGGTTTGGTAAAACCGCGTAACTAAACCCGTTCTGCGATCTCGTGGATGAGGTAGTCGGTCTTTTCCCAGCCCAGGCACGGGTCGGTGATGGACTTGCCAAAGACGCCGCCGTCGACAGACTGGTTGCCGTCCTCCAGGTAGGATTCGATCATAAAGCCCTTGACCAGCTTGGAGATGGACTCGTTGCGGCGGCAGCTGTCGAGCACCTCCTTGCAGATGCGGTGCTGCTCCAGCGGGCGCTTGCCCGAGTTGTCGTGGTTGCAGTCGATGATCGCCGCCGGGTTGGCGTAGCCGGCATGCTCGGTATAGCGCTCAGCCAGACGCTCCAGATGCTCGTAGTGGTAATTGGGGTAGGTACGACCGTCGAGACCAATGTAGCCACGCATGACGGCGTGCGCGAGCGGATTGCCGTCGCACTCGACCTCCCAGTTGCGGAAGATGAAGCTTTGATGTGCCTGGGCGGCGTAGATGGAGTTGAGCATAACGGTGGTGGAACCGGCGGTGGGGTTCTTCATGCCCACAGGCACCGAAATGCCGCTCGACACCAGACGATGCTCCTGGTTCTCGACCGAGCGCGCGCCCACGGCGACGTAGCTCAGCAGGTCGACGAGGTACTGGTAGTTGGACGGGTAGAGCATCTCATCGGCGGTAAAGAAACCGGTCTCCTCGATGACGCGCAGGTGCATATGGCGGATGGCCTTGACGCCCTCGAGCAGGTCGTCGGGAGCCTCGGGGTTGGGGTTGTGCAGCAGGCCCTTGTAGCCAGTGCCCTTGGTACGCGGCTTGTTGGTATAGACGCGCGGAATGATGATGAGTTTGTCCTTGACCTCTTCGGCGACCTTGGCCAGTCGGCTCATGTACTCAAGCACCGAGTCCTCGCGGTCGGCAGAGCACGGGCCGATGATGAGCACCTTGCGCGCGTCCTCGCCGGTAAAGACCTTGGCGACCTCGGCGTCGAATGCCTGTTTTTTGGCGGTAAGATCGGCGGAAAGTGGCATTTCCTCGCGGATTTCCATGGGGATCGGCAGCCTGCGCTTGAATTCCATGGCCATACGGGGCCTCCTCAATCAAATAAGACAAAGTGTGCATTGTCGAATGCTCGGCATTATCCGCTGTCGCACGCTAAAGTGCAAGCCCTCATCACCCCAAAACCTGCCAAAAAGGGACAGGTTTATTTTGGCAGGTTTTAACTGGTCAAACGTCAACTGGCCCTGGAATGGAATGATGCCACGCGGCTTGGAAGAGGCCGTCGATTTGGTCCCAGGGGAGGCGGTTTGAGGGTCGCAGAACAAAAAACGGGAGCGCAGGTTGTCCTGCGCCCCCGTTCTCGGGTGTTATTCGTTCCCTGCGGCAGAATTTACGCGGCTTCGTCGAACTGCGAGTTGTACAGGTCGGCGTAGAAGCCGCCCTGGGCGAGCAGCTCGTCGTGCGTGCCCTTCTCGACGATGTCGCCGTCGCGAATTACCAAGATCACGTCGGCGTTGCGGATCGTGGACAGGCGGTGTGCGATAACAAAGCTGGTGCGGCCCTGCATCAGCGCATCCGTGGCGCGCTGAATAAGCTCCTCGGTGCGGGTATCGACGTTGGATGTCGCCTCGTCCAAAATCAGCGCCGGGCGGTCGGCCAAAATGGCGCGGGCAATGGTCACGAGCTGGCGTTGGCCCTGCGAAAGGTTGGTGCCTTCCTCGTTGATCATAAAGTTGTAACCGCCGGCGAGCGTATGGATAAAGTGGTCGCAGCGTGCAGCGCGTGCAGCGGCCTCGACCTCGGCATCGCTTGCATCGGGGCGTCCGTAGCGGATGTTCTCGCGGATGGTGCCGTTAAACAGCCACGTATCCTGCAACACCATGGCAAACTCGCCGCGCAGTGCCGCGCGGTCCCAATCGCGTACGTCGACGCCATCGACGCGCAGCGAGCCGCCGTCCACGTCGTAGAAGCGCTGTAGCAGCTTAATGAGCGTGGTCTTGCCCGCGCCGGTGGGACCGACGATGGCGATGGTCTGGCCGGGCCGTGCCTCGCAGCTAAAGTTGTGGATGATGGTCTTGTCGGGCGTGTAGCCAAACTTGACGTGGTCAAACTCCACATGGCCAGGGCGCTTTTCGGGAATCTGCGCGTCGGCCTTCTGCTCCTCCTCGGGCGCGGCCAGGAACTCAAAGACGCGCTCGGTGGCAGCGGCCATAGACTGCATCGTGTTGCTCACGTTGCCCAGCTGCTGCACGGGTTGCGTAAAGTTGCGAACGTACTGGATAAAGCTCTGGATGTCGCCGGGCGTGGCATTGCCGGTCAGCGCGAGCTGTGCGCCCACCACGACCACGCCCACGTAGCCCATGTTGCCCACCAAGCTCATAAGCGGCATCATCAGGCCCGACAGGAACTGCGAGCGCCAGCCACTAATAAAGAGGCGGTCGTTTTGACGGTCGAACTCTTCGATTGAGGCCTCGGCGCGGTCGAACACCTGAATGACGTTCTGGCCGGCAAAGTCCTCCTCGATAATGCCGTTGACGGTGCCCAGGACCTGCTGCTGCTCGCGGAAGTACGGCTGCGAGAAATGAATCATCACGGTCAGGATAATCGCGGCGGCCGGCAGTGTGAGCACGGTGACGCCGGTAAGCGGCAGGCTGATCGACAGCATCATGACGAGCACGCCGATAATCTGCGTCACCGACGTGATGAGCTGCGTCACGCTCTGGTTGAGCGACTGACCCAGCGTATCGACGTCGTTGGTGATGCGGCTGAGCACATCGCCCTTGCTGTGTCCGTTAAAGTAGCTCATCGGCACGACAGCGATCTTGGCGGCGATTTCCTTGCGCATGCGGTAGCAAATCTTTTGCGTGACGCCGGTCATGAGCCAGCCCTGGATGAGGCTGCAAACAGAGCTTGCCAGATACAGGCAGAGCAAAAAGCCGAGCGTCTTGGCGATCCAGGCAAAGTCGACATCGCCGGTACCGTTGACCTTGGCGACCAGGCCTTCGAACAGCTTGGTCGTAACCTGGCCGAGCACCTTGGGTCCCACAATGTTAAAGACGACCGAGCACACGGCAAAGGCGACGGCGGCAAGCACGGCAACCTTGTGTTGACCGATATAGCCGAGCAACTGCCGCATGGCGCCCTTAAAGTCCTTGGCCTTCTCGCCGCGGCCCATGCCACCCATGCGGCCCATGGGACCGCGCTGGCGGGTGGGCTTGGGAATCTGAGTCTTGGTCTCGTCTGCCATTAGTGCTCGCCTCCCTCCATAACGGCTGCAATTTCTTCTTGAGTGAGCCCCAGCTCCTCGGCGGAAAGCTGCGACTGTGCGATCTCCAGGTACGCCGGGCAGCTGTGCAGCAGCTCCTCGTGCGTACCAGTGCCCACCACGTGACCGTCGTCGAGCACGATGATCTGGTTGGCGTGCATGATGGTCGCGATGCGCTGGGCTACGACAACGAGCGCGGCGTCGGTAACGTTTTTGGCAAGCTCTTCGCGCAGGCGCGCGTCGGTCTTGTAGTCGAGGGCGCTAAACGAGTCATCGAACACCAGGACCTCGGGCTTTTTTGCCAACGCGCGGGCGATGGCCAGACGCTGGCGCTGACCGCCCGAGACATTGGAGCCGCCCTGGCTGATGGGGGAGTCGTAGCCGCCCTCGCGCTCGGCGATAAAGTCCTCGGCTTGGGCGATGCGCGCGGCCTCGTGCATGTTCTCGTCGCTTACCATGTCGCCGGCAAACTTAAGGTTGCTCTCCACGGTGCCCGAGAACAGACGCCCCTGCTGCGGGATGTAACCAATGCGGCGGCGAAGCTCGGAAAGGGTCATATCGCGCACGTCGATGCCGTCGAGTGAAATGCTGCCGCCCGTGACGTCGTATAAGCGCGGAATCAGCTGTACGAGCGTGGACTTGCCCGAGCCCGTGGAACCAATGATACCGAGCATCTGACCGGCATGCGTGGTGAAGTTCACGCCGCTAATGACGTCGGCGCGGGCATCGGGATACTGGAAGCTCACGTCGCGGAAGGTGAGCTCACCGCGCGGTGCGCTGGCGGCGGGCAGTTTGGGCGAGGCGGGGTCGTTGATGCTCGTGGGGCAGGTGATGACCTCTTCCACGCGCTCGGCTGCGACCTCGGCGCGGGGCAGGATGACCGAAACCATGGTGAGGATCATAAACGCCATGACGATCTGCATGGTATAGGAGATAAACGCCATCATGTTGCCGACCTGCATCACGCCATCGGACACGCCCTGCGCGCCAAACCAGACGATAAGCACGGTGATGCAGTTCATGACGAGCATCATGAGCGGCATCATAAAGCTCATGGCACGATTGGTGTAGAGCTGCGTGGTCATTAGGTCGAGCGAAGCCTTGTCAAAACGCTCGAGCTCATGCTCCTCGCGGTTGAACGAGCGGATGGGCATAAGGCCGTCGAGCAGCTCGCGGGCGGTGAGGTTCACGCGGTCCACAAAGCTCTGCATCTTTTTGAACTTGGGCATGGTGAGGCCCATAAGCACGCCGACGACGGCCGAGACCGCGATGATGGCCACAGCGATGGTCCATTCCAGGCCGGTGTGGTTGGCCAGGACGCGCATGACGGCGACGATGCCCATGACGGGGGCCATCAGGCACATGCGGATAAACAGGGTTGCGGCCATCTGAATCTGCTGAATGTCGTTGGTGCAGCGGGTGATGAGCGAGGCCTGGCTAAACTTGCCCACCTCGGCCGGCGAGAAGTGCATAACCTTGTTGAAGGTCTCGCGGCGCAGGTCGCGTGCGATGGAACAGGCGGTGCGCGAGGCCACGGCGCCGGTCAGGATGGTGGCGATGAGCGAGATCAGGCACAGACCAAACATCGTGGTTGCCATGCGGCCCAGATAGGCGTTCTGCACGTCGGCGGGGTCGATGCCCTGCGCCTTGTACTCGTCTTGTACATAGCTCACGGCGCGTTGGGTCACGATGGAACCCGACATGGAGCCCATTTTGTCCGCCATATCGTTGGCGCCCTCGACGAGCTTGCCCTGGTCGATTAGGCCGCCTTCAACGCCTAGGCGCAGGCTCTTCATGGTGATCTTACCGCCGTCGGTATCAATCTGCTTTTGCATGTTCTGCGCCGCCGCGGCCTTCTGCTGCATCTCGGCGAGCTGCTCGGGCGTCATTGCCGCCATCTGCTCGGGGGTGGGCATGGCCTGGGCGGCGTTGTTGTTATTCTCGCTGGACGAACCCATCATGTCATCCATGGAGTTGGCGTCAATGCCCTGGTTGAACGAAAGGACGACGGTCTCGGGCAGGCTCACGATGTCGGCAATCTTGCCGCCGTCGGCGCGCTCTTCCTCGGTGCCCTTGTACGTTCGAATGCCGTTATTATCCGCCTTGCTAAACACGGCCTCCACAGCTTTGGCGTCCTTATCGCTCATAAAGAGTTCGAGGTCGTCGAGCGATTCGGTGCGAATGGTGTCAGGTACGGGCGAGGCGATACCGCCTTGCTGCACGCCCACGTCGACGATGTCGCTCATATACGTAGGCAGCGCCAGATCGGCGTTGCAGCTGATTACGATAAGTACGATAGCTGCGAACAGTGCCAGGACATGCTTTTTAAAGAGCTTGAGAATTCTCACTCGGCATCTCTCCTTTCTTGATTGCGGTCGATAATTTCGTTGGCACGCCTAAGAAGGCGCACCATCTCTTGGGTATCTGTTTCGCCGAGCTGCTCGAGGAAGGCCGCGGTGCGGTCCTCGAATTCCCGATGCTTGATTTCGAGATCATGGAATCCCTTGTCGGTCACCGTGACGTGTACGCGACGACGGTCGGTCTTTGAGTGCTCGCGCTCGACCCAGCCTTTGGCTTCGAGAGCGCGCAGGATATTGGCGATGCGGGCGCTCGAGACCCAGGCACGATCGGCGAGTTCGCTTGGCGTGAGCGAACCGCCTGCGAGCATGAGGGCGCGCATGACGGCCATCTCACCACTGAGGGCTTTGTCCGCAAAGCGCGAAATGCGCTGATGCATACTGCCGAACTCGGTAAGGAGCTGACGCCCAAGTTCACGGAAATCGGTATCTTTCACCGAAAACCCCTAACACTAGAAACTATTTTTGGTAGAAGATGATACCCCCATATGCGGGCCTCATGCAGTGGGCAATATTAAGAGCGCATAAAGACTTAAAATAATTCAATTGCTGAAGCGTTTCAAAGAACTATCATGCCCGCGGTTAGGCGAGGGGTTGTCACCACCATGACGACTGGGACTCATTTATCGCCATGTGCGATGCTCCAACTTCCCGCAAGGAGACATCTGAATCAAGGGGGTTGGAGTCATGGCATTTGACTTCACGGGTAAAACCGCGATCGTTACCGGTGGCACTCAGGGCATTGGCCTCGAGATTGCCAAGGGTATCGTTGCGGGCGGCGGACACGTCGCGCTCATCGCAAGGAACGCTGCTAAGGGCGAGGCGGCTGTGGCCGAGCTTGGCGAGGGCAACAAGTTCTATCAGCTCGATGTCGCCGATGCGCCCAAGGCGCGCGAGACCGTCGAGCAGATTTTTACGGACCTGCCGCAAACCAACATCCTGATCAACTGCGCCGGTGTCATCAGCACCAAGAAGTTTGACGAGATCGACGACACCGAGTGGCGTCGCACCATCGACATCAACCTCAACGGCACCTTTACCATGATGAATGCCGTGTACCCGCACTTTAAGGCGGCACATGCCGGCACTATCGTCAACGTGAGCTCCGTTGCTGGCAAGATCGGCGGCGGCCTGCTCGGCACCGCGGCCTACGCGAGCTCCAAGGCCGGTGTCAACGGCCTTACCAAGGCGGTCGCCAAGGAGGGCGGTAAGTTCGGCATCCGCTGCAACGCTGTGTGCCCGTCGCTCACGCTTACCGACATGACGTCGATCCTTTCTGACGAGAACTCTCAGCGCATCATCAACGGTATTCCTCTGGGCCGCGCCGCCCAGGCCAGCGAGCCTGCGCAGATGGTGCTGTTCTTCGCTTCCGACCTCGCCAGCTTCGTGAACGGCGAGATCGGTGACTGCGACGGCGGCATCGTCCTGGACGGGTAATACCCCGCGGTAATCGTTTGGCGGCGACCCTGGCGAATCGGGGTTGTCGCCTTCTTTCTGACATAGGCGCGTGCGGCTACGATTCGCATGCATCCAAAGGAGATATATATGAGTGAATCGACTGCGGTGGAGGCGCCGGCTGCAAAGGAGCCGTTCTTTAAGATGTCCTCCATCCCGGGCGCCAATATTTTGGTGCCGCTTTTGCTGGGCTGCTTGCTCAACACGCTATTCCCCGACCTGTTCAAAACGCTCGGCAGCTTTACGCTTGGCATGACCCAGCTGGGTGCAAGCCCGCTCGTGGGCGCTTTTTTGCTCATCGTCGGTACGACGATTTCGTTTAAAAGTGCTCCTGCCGCCGCTGCACGCGGCGCCATCATCATCGCTGTCAAGCAGATCGTGGTCGTTGCCGTGTCGCTGCTCATCCTTTATGTATTCAACGACAACCTGTTTGGCATCTCTGCCATGGTGATGCTGGCGGCTTGCACCGGCGCCAACAACGCTATGTACGCTGGTCTGATGGGCACCATGGGCAACGAGGCCGAACGTGGCGCCGTCGCCATCACCACACTCGTTGTCGGCCCTCCGGTCACAATGATCGTGCTCGGCGCTGCTGGCCAGGCTCCGATCGGCTGGTCGCTCGTGGGCGCCATCCTGCCGATCGTCGTCGGCATTATTCTGGGTAACCTCTTCCCGAGCTTTAAGAAGATGATGGCTCCGGCACTTTCCGCCATCATCGTGCTCGTCTTCTTTGCCATGGGCTCGACCATGACCTTTGGCCAGCTCATCAACGGCGGTCTTCCCGGCATCCTGCTCGGCGTGATCTGCTCGGTGGTCTTTGCAATTCCCGTCATCGCGGTCGATAAGTTCACGGGCGGCACGGGTGTCGCAGGTGCGGCCATTTCGAGCTGCGCCGGAGCCAATGTGGCCACGCCTGCCGCCATGGCGAGTGTCAACGAGGCCATGTACGGTGGCGCCGTGCTCGCGACGGCTACGGCGCAGGTTGCAGCGTGCGCCATCGTGACGGCCATTTTGACCCCGCTGGTCACCAGCTGGTGCTACAAGCATTTTGAGGGCCAGGGTCACGGCGACAGCAAAAAGGCCGCGGCCGACAGGGTCACCGCAGCCGCTTAATGCCAAGCGGCAATCAAAGCTAAATAACTAGCCACGCCACAGGGCGGCCCCGGGGGAAATCCCGGGGCCGCCCTGCAGTTTCTGTGGGTCTCTGGGACACTTTACCCTGCTAAAGCTGGCATAACAGCTAGAGTGAACGTCGTACAAAGGCAAGGAAAAATACCAAACAAATCGGTGAACGGTAGTTGTTCACGCTCGCATTTCCTGCGGATTTGTTAAAAACGCCCTAATGGTATAAAAAAAGAAACATATAACAGCCCTGATGAAGGGGGTAGCTATGTTATCCTTCTCAAACGGGTGAAATCTTGGGTTTTGGGTTGCAGTTCCAAGGTGGACAAACGTTTTTCCCTGTGCTAACGCGCGATGGAAGGCGAATGAAGCCGGTCATGCAACCCGAACATTCAAGAATTCAATAAGCAGCGGTGTGAGAGAGCGCCGCATTATACGTAACTAGGAGCGTGGTTACACAATGCAGGAGGCATGGGAAGGCTTCAAGGAAGGCATCTGGACGGGAGAGGTTGACGTCCGAGACTTCATCCAGAAGAACTACACCCCCTACGAGGGCGACGAATCGTTCCTCGCCGGTCCGACCGAGCGTACCAAGGAGCTGTGGGGCGAGGTTCTCGACCTGCTGCTCAAGGAGCGCGAGCAGGGCGGCGTCCTCGATATGGACACCAAGACTGTCACGGGTATCGTGAGCCACCCCGCTGGCTACATCGATAACGCCCACCGCGAGAAGGAGACCATCGTCGGTCTTCAGACTGACAAGCCGCTCAAGCGCGCTCTGCACGTCAACGGTGGTATCCGCATCGCTTGCCAGGCTGCCAGCCAGCACGGCTACAAGATCGACGAGAACGTCGTCGAGCGCTACACCTTCGAGCGCAAGACCCACAACGCCGGCGTCTTCGATGTCTACACCCCCGAGATGCGTGCTTGCCGCTCGGCTCACATTATCACCGGTCTGCCCGATGGCTATGGCCGCGGCCGCATCATCGGCGACTACCGTCGTGTCGCCCTGTACGGCGTCGACTACCTGATCAAGGATAAGGAGGCCCAGAAGGCTTCCACCCCGACGGTCATGACCGCCGACAACATCCGCGATCGCGAGGAGCTGCAGGAGCAGATCCGCGCCCTCGGCGAGCTCAAGATGATGGCCGAGACCTATGGTTTCGATATTTCCAAACCTGCTACCAACACGCAGGAGGCCATCCAGTGGATGTACTTCGCCTACCTCGCTGCCGTCAAGGAGCAGAACGGCGCCGCTATGTCCATCGGCCGTACCTCTACGTTCATCGACATCTACGCTGAGCGTGACCTTGCCAACGGCACCTTCACCGAGGAGCAGATCCAGGAGTTCGTGGATCACTTCATCATGAAGCTCCGCATGGTCAAGTTTGCCCGTACCCCCGAGTACCAGGCCCTGTTTACCGGCGATCCGCAGTGGGTCACCGAGTCCATCGGCGGCATGGGTGTTGACGGCCGTACGCTCGTTACCAAGATGAGCTTCCGCTACCTGCACACGCTCGAGAACATGGGCACCAGCCCCGAGCCCAACATGACCGTTCTGTGGTCGACCCGTCTTCCCGAGAACTTCAAGAAGTTCTGCGCCAAGACTTCTGTCGCCAGCTCCTCGGTCCAGTACGAGAACGACGACCTCATGCGCGTTTACCACGGCGACGACTACGGCATCGCCTGCTGCGTGTCCTCCATGCGCATTGGCAAGGAGATGCAGTTCTTCGGCGCTCGTGCCAACCTGGCCAAGTGCCTGCTGTACGCACTCAACGGCGGTGTTGACGAGGTCTCCAAGAAGCAGGTCGGCCCCAAGTATCGCGCCGTCGAGGGCGACACGCTCGATTACGATGACGTTATGGCCAAGTACAACGACATGATGAAGTGGCTCGCTGGCGTGTACGTCAACTCGCTGAACATCATTCACTACATGCACGACAAGTATTGCTACGAGCGCATCCAGATGGCTCTGCACGACAAGCACGTGCACCGCTGGTTCGCTACGGGCATCGCTGGCCTTTCCGTCGTGGCTGACTCCCTGTCCGCCATCAAGTACGCCAAGGTTCACCCCGTCCGTGACGAGAACGGCATCATCGTCGACTTCGAGACCGAGGGCGAGTTCCCCAAGTACGGTAACGACGACGACCGCGTCGACCAGATCGCTCACGACGTTGTGCACCAGTTCATGGAGTACATCCGCATGAACGACACCTACCGCAACTCCGTGCCCACGACCTCGGTTCTGACCATTACCTCCAACGTCGTGTACGGTAAGAAGACCGGCTCCACGCCCGACGGCCGCAAGGCTGGCCAGCCGTTCGCCCCGGGTGCTAACCCCATGCACAAGCGCGATAGCCAGGGCGCCATCGCTTCGCTGTCTTCGGTTTCCAAGCTCCCGTTCCGCGATGCCCAGGACGGCATCTCCAACACCTTCTCCATCATCCCGGGCGCGCTCGGCAAGGAGGACCAGGTGTTCTTTGGTGATATCGACCTTGATCAGCTGGGCGAGTAACTATTGTTAGTGCTATACTAACAATAACGATTACTGATTAGTGCGCCGGTTTCGGCCGGCGCCGATCGATTGAAGGAGACACATTATGAAGGTTTCTGAAGTTTCCGAGACTCAGGCCGATAACTTGGTCCACATGCTCGACGCTTACGCCGAGAAGGGTGGCCACCACCTGAACATCAACGTCTTCAACCGTGAGACGCTGCTCGACGCTCAGGCTCACCCCGAGAAGTACCCGCAGCTGACCATCCGCGTTTCCGGCTATGCCGTGAACTTCCACACGCTCACCAAGGAGCAGCAGGACGAGGTCATTTCGCGTACCTTCCACAACAAGTTCTAAAGGGACTCAACTCCCACCGGAGACCCGGTAAGGCCTACGCACTTTGCCTCTCAAACGTCCTCGCCGCTTCGCGGCTGCGGAATGTTTGCGAGGCAAAGTGCTCCCGGCCTTGCCGGGTCTCCTGCGTTATCGCACTTTAGGGAACCACGCTAAATTAAATTGGTGTCCTCGGACATGCAAGAAGCCCTCGCTGCGCACTTCGTGCGGCGAGGGCTTCTTGCGTCCTGCGGAATGTTTTGGGAGGTAGCCCAAACAGCCCCGGCGGGGGTCCTGTGTAGTCACCCTTTAGGCGGAACTCTCCTAATGGGTTGAGCGTTCTGGATACTTACTTGCTACCGTTTATCGCATATAGCTACCGTTTGCGGAGTAAGTAACACTTAGTAATAAACCGTGTAAAATCTCAGTTAAGAACGGAGTTTTCCAGGGAGACGCTGTCCTTTGTTTTGTGCAAGGGACGGCGTCTCTTTGGCGCTTGGAGACCGTTCTGTAGCAGGACGGCGGACGTGCGTCACATATTAAAAAGTCAACGTCGAGATGGGTCGTGATGAGAATGGGCAAGTACGTAATCGTGGTTGAATCTGGTTCGGATGTGACGCCAGAGCTCTGCGAACGCTACGGCATCATGCGTGTGCCCATGCATGTCACGATTGGTGACGAGACCGTCGAGGACGGCTCGATCGATCCGCTCGAGATCTATTCGCGCTGCAACGAGTTTGGCGTGATGCCCAAGACCAGCGGCTGCGCGCCGGCAGATTTCTCTCGCGTGTACGACCGCATTCACGCCGAGCAGCCCGACGCGACCATTTTGCATCTTGCGTATTCCGAGGCCACGACCTGTTCGCATCAGTCCTCGAAGATCGCGGCAGAGGGGCGCGACTACGTGTTCTCCATGGACACGCGTTTTGTCTCGGTGGGCCAGTCGCTTGTTGTCGTCGAGACCGCCAAATACATCGAGGCTCATCCCGATGCCACCGTCGACGAGATCTTTGCTTTTACGAACTCCGTTATGGACCGCGTGTTGCTGGGCTTTGTTCCTACCGACCTTGCCTTCCTTAAGGCGGGCGGTCGCTTGTCCAACGTGGCGTTCCTAGGTGCCCATCTGCTCAAGATTAAGCCCTGCATTGAGGTAACGGGCGGCAAGTTCGTGGCGACCAAGAAGTTCCGCGGCTCTATGCTCAAGTGCGCCCGCGCCTTTATTGACCACATGGTTGCGAAGGGCGAAATTGACTACTCGCACATTGGCCTGGCGTATTCGGTAGGCCTTTCCGAGGAGCTGCGCGACGACATGGAAGTCTATGCGCACGACCTGGGCTTTAAGGACGTTACCTGGACTCAGGTCGGCGGCGTCATCTCGAGCCATTGCGGCCCGACCGCCTTCGGCGCGGTGCTCACGCTCAAGGCGTAACGCCTGGCGTCTATCGATTTCTATTGCCTCGGCGGCGGGCGGGTTGCGACAACCTTCCCGCCGCTTTTGCATGGGGCCAAATAGGACAATCCAATTGACCGCTAAACCGTTTCGCCATCAAGCATATAGGCTAGAATGACTCTGGCATTTATGTAGCTAAAACCAATGAGAGGTAAGGTAGCGGGAATGGCTGAGATGAAGCTCGAGGGTATGGACGCTCGTCCTGAGGACTCCGCGTTTGCCCTGGGCCGCGTGCATTCGATCGAGACGATGGGAACGGTCGATGGACCCGGCATCCGCTTTGTGGTGTTTGTTCAGGGCTGCCCCATGCGCTGTGCGTATTGCCACAACCCCGATACCTGGTCGGTTAACGGCGGCACCATGGTGACCGTCGAGCACCTGATAGACGAGTTCCAGAGCAACCATGAGTTTTACCGCAGCGGTGGTATTACGGTATCCGGTGGCGAGCCGCTCCTGCAGCCTGAGTTCTTGGCCGACCTGTTCCGCGCAATGCACAACAACCCCGATGGTCGCGTACATACCTGCTTGGATAGTTGTGGCTATGCGTTCGACCCCGCGCATCCCGAGAAGTTCGATGCCGTACTCAACGAGACCGATATGGTGCTGCTCGACATTAAACACGCCGATCCCGTCGAGCATAAAAAGCTGACCGGTTGCGATCCTGCGCGCATCCTGGCGTTTGGCGATGAGCTGGCGCGTCGCAGGATCAAGGTCGTTATCCGTCACGTGGTAGTACCGGGCATTACCGACACGGCAGAGGAGTGCGAGGCACTCGGTCGTCTGATTGCCCCGTGGCATAACGTGGTGGGCCTGGAAATGCTGCCGTATCACACGATGGGCGTCGTCAAGTATGAGCAGCTGGGGATTCCCTATAAGCTCGAGGGCGTTCCGCAGATGGATACCGCGCGCATGCCCGAGCTGCGCAACGCCGTCATGACGGGCATGAAAAAACGCCGCGCGGAACTCAAAAACGCCATCGGCTAGGGGTAGCTCATTTGGGGCCGGTAGGGTGGAGAAGTAGCTAAAAGAGCCCCGTCCTAAAAAGACTGCTCTCTGGGTTGCGGTGAGATGTGCAACAGAATCGTGCCATTTGGATAAATACGCTTGTGGTTTCTTTAAAGACACCTTAAACGCTTCTGAATATCTTTGGAAAGAAATGCCTGCTCGGTATTATGCTGCTCGTATATGAACGGGAGCAGCCAGGAGACCACGTGCGAAACGACGCATCGCGGGACGAGCATGTGCCGCAGCATAGCAGCAGATATGAGACGAAGGGCACGTCTTCGCGTGGCCTTGCCGACGCTCGCATCCGCGTGACGAAGATTGCCGCCATGGGGATACTAACGTTGGCGGTTATTATCCTCGGAATTACCGCTAAAACCTACGCGTCGGAGCGAATGGCACACTCAGATGCGTCAACGGTACAGACGCAAAACAAAAAGATCTCTGAATCTAAAGCCACCGCAAGTCAAACCCTGTCGACAGCGAGCCTCAAGACGAGGCTTTCGAAGGCGGACTTTAACGATATTCCCTCAGGCGATACCGTGCAGACCTTCTCACTGGTTGATGACCAGATCCCCGCCCTGGAGGATGAGAGCCTCGCCGCGCTCCAAGATACCCTTGATCAGGCCCAGGAATTGGGCGACGTGGGCGTGGTGTTTTACAATCTGTCGAGCGGCAAGGGCGTGACATATAACGCGGACGCCGAGGTGTACGGTGCGAGCAGCTACAAGGCGCTCTATGTACTCTACGTCTGCGAGTTACTGGTCGAGACAGGGCAAGTATCGCTCGATGATACTCTGGGCACCTATGGCGGCTACAGTATGGGCTGGCTGACGGTTCGCGACCTGATCGAGACCTCGGTCGTCAACTCGGATAACGACTCGTTTATCGCGTTGCGTGCAACGTTTGATCAAGATGGCTACGAGGATTGGATTGCCGCACTCGGCGTCGAAGACGAGGTCGCGCTCGATCCAATGAGCGATTTCCCAACCTACTGCCCGCGCACCTCGGCCAAGTTGTGGCGCGAGATGAGCGAGTATTTGAGCCGCGAGAGCGAGACGTCGCAATGGCTGTCGGGCCTTCTGGCCTCTACGACCCGGTCCTTTATCCGTGACGGCATTGCGGACGACCATGCCATGGTGCGTAACAAGGCCGGTTGGATCAGCGAGGCAGGTTGCAATGCGACGTGCGATGCTGGCCTCATCGATGTCGATGGCGACACCTACATTATGAGCATCATGTCATCGATGCCGTGGAGTGACCGTTCGAGTGAGGCCGTGGCCGCCATCGCCAAGGCGCTCTACGATACCCGCGCTGCGCTGGCCTAACGGCTTCGTATTGCGCGGTTGAGTCAAAATGCTGGTACCATACCGTGGATAAACAGTTTTCACGGGTTTGGGGGATGGTATGCCTACCATCGCAATCATCGGTGCACTCGAAAAAGAGGTTGCGCAGATTAAAGAAGAACTGAACGGCGTCCATGTGTCGCAAGAGGCAGGCTTGAGCGTTGTAAGCGGCGAGCTCAACGGTCTGTCAGTGGTCGCCACGACCGCTGGCATGGGAACCGTAAACGCCGCTGGCGCAACACAGCATCTCATCAGCAGATATGCTCCGCAGGCCGTTGTGTTTTCGGGCATTGCGGGTGGCTTAAACTCCAAACTCCATATCAATGACGTGGTTATTGGCAAGTGCCTGCGCTATCTGGATACCGACACGGCGCTCATCGCCGAGTCGGCGCCGGAGCTTGAGGAGTTTGCCTCGACACCGGCTCTGGTTGACATCGCCACCACCGTGCTTGCCGAACATGGGTTTATCGATGCTTACGCTTCTGATTCCGCTGCGGAGAAGGACCCTAAACAGTTCCTGGTTGGCACTATCGCTACAGGCGACCGCTTTGTAACGGGCGACGCCATGCGCACCGCCGCCATCGAGGCGACGCATGCCGATTGCGTTGAGATGGAAGGTGCTGCGATTGCCCATATTGCAGCCAAGAACGGTGTCGATTGTCTGGTGCTGCGTGCTATCAGCGATAATTGTGACGAGGCATATGACGCGTTTTGCGAGCGAGAGTTCGATTTGGACGAGTACGCCCGCACCGCGAGCGGCATTACACTCGATATCGTCCGCTGCATCGCCGCTGCGTAATCGTGCATCCCTATTGTAAGAACCTACGACCAAGGAGTATCCATGGCCGATTCCATTAACTACCAGCTTGCCAAGTTCGTTGCCAGCTACGGCAAGGTTTCGCAGATCCCCGAGTCCACCTGTCCCGAGGTGAGCTTTGTGGGCCGCTCCAATGTGGGCAAGTCGTCCATCATGAACAAGCTCTTTGGCCGCAAGAACCTGGTTAAGGTTTCGAGCACGCCGGGCAAGACGAGCAATATCAATTTCTTCGAGGCCGACGACGTGCACTTTGTGGACCTGCCGGGTTACGGTTTCGCCCGTCGTTCCAAGGCCGAGCGCGACCGCTGGGCCGATCTCATCGGCGACTTCTTCGACTCCGAGCGCAGCTTTAACCTGGTTGTGTCGCTGGTGGACATTCGCCATGACCCCAGCAAGCTCGACCATGACATGATCGACTACCTGCAGGGCAACGAGTTCAACTTTATCGTCTGCCTCACCAAGGCCGACAAACTCAGCCGCACCCAGCAGGCCCGCCAAGCGGCAGCCATCAAAAAGCAACTCAACGTCCCGGCCGAAAACGTAATCATCACAAGCTCCCAGACCGGCACCGGCATCGACGAGCTCAAGCGCCGCATTGCCGAGGCCTGCCTCTAGTAGGGGCCCCTATCAATAAAATGCAGAACATCAGCCCGGCGACTTTCCAGAGTGTAGGTCCCTGTAGCCGCCGCCGGCGAAGTTAACATAGGGGAGGCCAGGGGCTTTGCCCCCAAATCTTTCCGCAGGACGGCAGGACCCCCGCCGCACGAAGTGCGCAGCGGGGGTCCTGCCATGTCCGAGGACGATTTGGGGGCAAAGCCCCTGGCCTCCCCGGCGGGTATAAGGTACGGCGACTACAGGTATTCGATCTGGGCGCCTTCCGTGTCGCACGTCAGAATGTGCGTCTCACACTTGGGGAACTGCTCGCGCAGCTTGACCTGCAGGAATTTTGCCACGATGGTGTCGTCGGTCACAGCCATAAGGGTAGAGCCCGAACCGCTGATCCAGATGGTCTTGGCGCCGCCGTTAAGGCAGGTGTCGCGCACAGCGTTGTAGTCGGGAATCAGGCGACGACGATAGGGCTCCTGGATGCGGTCGTCATTGGCGGCGGCAATCAGGTCGAGGTCGCCGGCCTCCAGGCCTCGCGTCATGCCGGCGATACGGCCCATTTGCCATACGGCGGTGGAGAGCGGAATCTCCTGCGGCACGACCTTGCGCGCCTCGCTCGTGTGAACCTCGTAGGGCGGAATCACGGTAATAAAACGCAAGCGATCGCTTACCTCGTAGCGCAGGCACTGGGGGAGCGAATCGGTCGGCGTAAAGGAGCAGACGGCGCCGCCCAGAATGGCGGGAGCGACGTTATCGGGATGGCCCTCGACCTCGGTGGCAATGCGGACGAGCTCAGCGCGGTCGACGGTGTGGCCTGTCAGTGCGGCGGCGGCCATAATGCCAGCGACGACGCAAGTGGAGCTGGAACCCAGGCCGCGAGCGACGGGTACATCGGTTTGAATGTCGATGGCAACGGGAAAAGCCGGCTCGCCCCATGCGGCCAGCGCATCGACAAAGCTGACGTAGACCAGGTTGTTCTCGTTTTGGAACTCCTCGGGGCAGCCCGTGATGGTGAGCTTGTCAGCGCGCTCGAAGGTGAAGTGCGAGTAGAGGCTGACGGCCATGCCGAGGGTGTCGTAGCCGATGCCTAGGTTGGCGCTGGTTGCTGGGACGGTGATTTTGATCATGTGGGTCCTCCTGGCGTGCCTGGCTGTTTAGTTCGCTGCTCGGGCAGTCCTGCGCAAGACGGAAAGCACATTAAGTGCTTTCCTTTGCGTGCGGAACTCGCGACGAACTAAACAGCCAGGCACGCTGTGGGCGTTCGTCATCATCCCGGGGGTTATCTGATAAAAGAAGGTGCGCCGGCTTTCGCCGGCGCTTAATAAGGGTTTTAGTTGGTAGCCATCTTTTTTGCTGCAGACTCGACGTAGCTTGCCATCTCATCGACGTCACAGACGTCTTCGAAGCGGACGGGTTTGGACTCGAGCTCGGCGAGCTGTGCCGGTGCGGCCGTATTGGTGGCCTGCTCGAGCACGCGCATGGCCTCAAAGTCGTCCTCGGGAACGTTGAGCCCCAGAGCATCGCAGCAGGCACGCGGGAACTTGTAGGGGCTGGCGGTCGAAAGCAGCACACGGGCCTTGGCCCCCTCAGCGGGAGCGACCTTTTCAAAGACGTGATAGCCGCAAGCGGTGTGCGGGTCGATCACGTAGCCGTTCGCATCCCAGCAGCTCTTAATGGCAGCGAGGACCTCGTCCTCGCTGGCCCAGCCGCAGCCAAAGACGCTCTGAATCTTTGCCAGCAGGTCGGCGGGAACCTCATAGCGACCAGTCTTTGCCAGCTGCTCCATAAGGCTGGCAACAAGCTCGCAGTCGCCATCGGACAGGAAGTAGAGCATGCGTTCCAGGTTGGAGCTGATGAGGATGTCCATCGACGGCGAGATGGTCGTGAAGAACGGACGGTTGCGGTCGTAGACGCCGGTGGTCAGGAAGTCAGCCAGCACGTTGTTCTTGTCGCTCGCGACGACGAGCTTGGCGACGGGCAAACCCATGCGCTTGGCATAGTAGCCGGCCAGGATATCGCCAAAGTTGCCGGTCGGTACGCAGAACTCCACAGCGTCGCCGGCCTCGATGGCGCCGGCGCGCAACAGCTGCGCATAGGCGGCAAAGTAGTAGACGACCTGCGGCACCAGACGGCCGACGTTGATGGAGTTGGCACTCGAAAGCACCGTTCCGGCGGCCTCCAAGCGCTCGGCAAGCTCCTTATCGGCAAAGATGCGCTTGACGGCACTCTGGGCATCGTCGAAGTTGCCGCGAATGCCGCAGACGGCGACGTTATCGCCTTCCTGTGTGGACATCTGCAGATTCTGCACGCGGCTGACTTTGCCTTCGGGATAAAAGACGGTGATGCCCGTGCCCGGAGCGTCGGCAAAACCGGCGAGTGCGGCCTTGCCGGTGTCGCCCGACGTGGCGGTGACGATCATGATGCGCTCGGCGCCGCCGTCCTTGGCGGAAGTGCGGGCCATGAGGCGGGGGAGCATCTGCAGGGCGACGTCCTTAAAGGCACTCGTGGGGCCGCCAAAGAGCTCCATCACATAGGTCTGAGGGGCGTCAGCGCCCGGCGCAGCGTCGAGTTTGACGAGCGGCGTAACCTCTTCACTCGCGAACGTGCCGCGATATGCCTCATTCACACAGGCCGAAATTTCTTCGCCCGTGTAATCATTCAGTAACATTCCCAACACATCTTGAGCGATTTCAAAGTACGATTTATCTGCAAGCGAGCTGATATCGACCTGCTGGGTGCCGAGCTCGTCCGAGACAAACAAACCCCCGTCGGGAGCGATGCCGGTGCGGATTGCCACCTTACTTGAGCACGATAAAGTGCGTCCTCGTGTACTATGATAAGTTCCCATATAACACTGCTCCTCGGATGCCTTGGTCCCAATCGGTGAAACCATGGTATCAGAGCGCGCAAAACAGGTTCGCAGAGGCTTTTAGAAAGGTAACCTCCAGCCCATGATTAAGATTGCCAAATTTGGCGGCTCGTCGGTCGCCGACGCCGAACACTTTAAGAAGATCAAGGCCATCGTCGATGCCGACCCGGCCCGCCGTTTTGTGGTGGTTTCCGCCTGCGGTCGCCGCTTTAAGGGCGACACCAAGGTGACCGACCTGCTCTACCTGGTTAACGCGCACGTTAAGTATCACGTGTCGTGTGAGGAGCTGCTCGAGGACATTGGCCAGCGCTATTTTGATATCGCTGACGAGCTGGAGCTCACCTATCCCATCCGTGAGGAGTTCGCGGCCTTTGCCGAGCGCGCCCGCTCGGGCGGCTACTCCACCGAGGAGCTTGTGAGCCGCGGCGAGTACTTCACCGCTCGCCTGATGGCCGAGTACCTGGGCCTGCCGTTCCTGGACGCCGCGACGGTTGTGGCGTTCCATCACGACGGTACGCTCAGCATGAACCGCACCTCCGAGCTGGTGCAGGAGTACGGTCAGCAGGGCGGCTTTGTTATGCCTGGTTTCTACGGCGCGACGCGTGAGGGCCAGATTAAGCTGCTCGATCGTGGCGGCGGCGATATCTCGGGCTCGATTCTGGCCAAGTGTCTGGACGCCGACCTTTACGAGAACTGGACCGACGTCTCGGGCTTCTACTCTGCCGATCCGCGTATTGTTCCCGAGGCTCAGCCCATTGCGCGCGTTACCTACGAGGAGCTGCGCGAGCTTTCGTACATGGGCGCAAGCGTCCTGCACGAGGAGGCCGTGTTCCCCGTGCGCGAGGCGGGTATTCCGCTGGTCATCAAGAACACCAATGCGCCGCAGGACCCCGGCACCATCATTAGCGAGACGGCTGATGAGGGCGAGGCGGAGCCCATCATTACCGGCGTGACCGGCAAGCGCGGTTTTGTCGCCATCAACGTGGCCCGCGATCGCACCAAGCCCCGCGTCGGCTTTATGCGCCGTGCACTTTCGGTCTTCGAGCGCTATGACGTTTCCGTCGAGCACATGCCCACCGGCGTCGACCGCTTTGGCGCCGTGGTGCAGGAGCAGGATGTGCACGATTCGCTGTACTCGCTCGTGGGCGACATCCAGCAGGAGGTTGAGCCGCTCGAGATTGAGGTTGTCGAGGGCCTGGCGCTCATCGCGACCGTCGGTCGTAACCTGCGCGGCCGCGCAGGTATTTCCGGCCACCTGTTTGGCATGCTCGGCCAGGCTGGCGTGAGCGTGCGCATGATTTCGCAGAGCTGCGACGAGATCAACATCATTATCGGTGTCGAGGATAAGGACTTCGACCTGGCGATTCAGACCATTTACCGTGCCTTCTCCGACGAGAACGGCATTGTGAAGGTCTCCGATCTGGAGGCTCCTGCACCGATTGAACCTGCCCTGGCTGCCCTCCACAAATAGCGACCATTCCGGTAGATTTTTGGGATATGTCTAGAAATCTACCTTTTGGCGCATGAGTGGGTTTTGAGGCATGTTCCAAAAAATCTAGCGCGGGGCGTTTCGTTTCGGTTTCGTTTCGACGGGGTGGGTTTCGTGTCCGCCCCGTTCTTGTATACACTGGGCAAGAATATCCTGCCTGCTCGGCGTGCGGGCAAAAGCCACAACCTTTAAAGGGGGAAGCATGAAACAGTACACGGTTGCTATTTTGGGCGCGACGGGGGCCGTGGGCACCCAGATGCTCGAGTGCCTCAACGAGCAGGAGTTTCCGGTTGGCAAGCTCAAGCTGCTGGCGAGCGCGCGCTCTGCGGGCAAGACCGTCGAGTTCCGCGGCGAGCAGGTTGTTATTGAGGAGGCTTGTCCCGAGGCCTTTGAGGGCTGCGACATCGTACTCGGCGCTGCCGGCGACGATATCGCCAAGGAGCTGCTGCCCGAGGCTGTCAAGCGTGGCGCCGTCGTGGTCGACAACAGCCACGCCTTCCGCATGGATCCCGAGGTGCCGCTCGTCGTGCCCGAGATCAATGCCGACGACATCAAGTGGCATCACGGCCTTATCGCTAACCCTAACTGCGCAACCATCATCGGCCTGGTCCCCACCTGGCCGCTGCACAAGCTCGCCGGCGTGAAGCGCATGATCGTCTCGACGTACCAGGCGGCTTCGGGCGCTGGTGCTCCCGGTATGGCCGAGCTCGAGGCCCAGCTGGCCGCCCTGGGTCGTGGCGAGGAGATTCCCGAGCCGCGCGCATTTGCCGCCCAGTTGGCGAGCAACCTGATTCCGCAGATTGGCGGCATCAAGGAGGAGGGCTTTACCTCCGAGGAGATGAAGTTGCAAAACGAGGGTCGCAAGATTATGCATCTGCCCGAGCTGCGCGTGAACTGCACTTGTGTGCGCGTGCCTGTGCTGCGCTCGCACTCCGAGAGCATTACGCTCGAGTTTGAGCGCGACATTACGGTCGAGGAGGCCCGTGCTGCGCTGGCTTCTGCCCCGGGTGTCAAGCTGGTCGACGACCTGGGCGCCGAGGATGCGCACGACCGATTCCCCATGCCGATGGACACCTCCGACCAGGACCTGATCTGGGTCGGTCGCGTGCGCCGCGACATCTCGAACCCCGAGGCCGCGCGTGGCATCACCTTCTGGTGCTGTGGCGACCAAATCCGCAAGGGCGCGGCAACCAACGCCGTCCAGATCGCCAAGCTGCTCTGCGAGTAGCGGTGGAACTGTCCGGCGGTGGCCGGGCTCAGCTTTCAGCTTTCAGAACGTCCTCGACCATGTGCGGCGCCTTGTCCTGCTCCTTCGGAGCCGCGGACAAGGCGCCGCACTGGTCTGTGGAGTGTTCTGAAAGCTGAGCCCGGCCCCGCCTGCAGTGACTCGGCTGCGAGCGGCCTGCGATGGGGCCGTTGTTGGTTGGGGCCGCTGGGCTGATGTGAGGGCACGTGGCCGTTGCGGGCCCTGGTCCCGGCGGCGGCCTCGGCGCTTTGCGCCTGCCTCCTTTGGGGACTGCGGGTCCGTGACGGCAGCTGCGGCGCTTCGCGCCTGCTGCCTGAGGTGACTTTGGGGTTGGGGTTAATTGAAGTTGAATACTTTTCCCGAGAAGTGAACGACCTATTTTGGACCCCCGAAGCATTGACATATTTTGACCGCTATTTCCTGCGGTTTTGCTGCGCGAATCCTGCGGTTTTGTAATCAAAAAGTGTGGATGCTTTGGGGTCCTATTTTTACTCGTTCACTTCTCGGGAAAAGTATTAGAGCTCAGCTGGCATGGGTACCGCTCTGGCGTCGAAGCCCCGCGTCTTCTTCTCTTGATTGGGGAAAGCGGCCTCGCTTAAACAATTACGAGCCTGCCCGGGCGTATCAGACAGGTTGTCTGCACAATTCGCGGTATTATGGTGCGGAGTTTTGAAAGGAGCCGCTGGTGGTCACGACGACGTTTGCTTCGCCTTTGGGCGAAATCCTGCTTGCCGCTGATGGCCGCGGTCTGACGGGGCTTTGGTTTGAGGGGCAGGAGCACTTTGGCTCCACGCTTCTCCGGGAAGACTCCGAACATGTTGAAGGGGCCGATGCGGTTTCCGGTGCTGGTGGCATGTCGTCGGCGAGTCCGGCTCATGGTGCGGCTTCTTCGGTGCTTGAGCGTTCGTGGGCTTGGCTGAATGCTTATTTTGCAGGGCAGGAGCCTCTGTATACGCCGCCGTTGCATATGATCGGTACGGCGTTTCAGCGTGAAGTTTGGTTTGAGCTGCTTTCTATTCCGCGTGGCGAGGTCGCCACGTATGGCGAGATTGCGGCTCGTATCGCCGCCCGCCATCGGGTGCCGGGGAACGAGGACCCCGTTATGTCTCCTCGTGCGGTGGGGGCTGCGGTCGCTCGCAACCCTATTTCGATTATCGTGCCGTGCCATCGCGTGGTTGCCGCCGACGGCTCGCTTAACGGATATGCCGGCGGGCTCGATCGCAAGGAGTGGCTGCTTCGGCTTGAGGGCGCGTACGAGGACTAGCGCTCGAACACTTTGCATAGCCGAGATGCCGTGAAAGAACGGGACACGCTTTCCGAATGGAGACTCAGACGGAAACCACGTCCCGGAATTCCGTTTTAAAGCGGGATGCGCTTTCCGAATGGCGTCCCAAGCGGAAACCGTGTCCCGGAATACAGCCTCAGAGTGGGACGCCGTTTCCGGTTGAGACCACCTGCTTGGACATCTTTCTACGCCCGCTTCTGCAGGGCGTAGATCGACTTATCCATGTTGAACAGGTAAGCCACGACGCAGACAATAAAGAACATCGGCAGATTACCAAAGCCGAAGACCTCGCAGCCAATAAGGATGGGTGCGAGCAGCGTATTGGTGGCGCTGCCAAAGACGGCTGCGTAGCCCAGCGCGGCGCAGATTTCGGCGGGCATGCCGAGAATCCCGGCGAGTACGACGCCCAGGCTGGCTCCGATGGAGAACAACGGCGTTACCTCACCACCCTGATATCCTGCGGCAAGTGTGGCGATGGTGAGTACGAATTTGAGCGCCCAGTCCCAAGGCATGATGGCGACCTTACCGTTACCGTTGAGCGCCGCCGATATCAGGTTGGTGCCAAGGCCGCAGTATCGACCCTGCCACAGTGCGAACAGAATCGCCGATAGCGCGATGCCGATAGCGGCGATGCGCGCATAGGGGTTGGGGAGTAGCCGCGCCGCAAGGGTCTTGGCATGCGCAAGGCACCAGGCAAAGGCACCGCCTACCATGCCAAACGCGATGCCTAGTACCGCAAGCCGTCCAAGACCGGGGAGATCAAGCGCGCATGAGGCGACAACGGCGACCTCGAACTTCTCGAGTCCCAGGGCACCGGAGGTCATACTTGCGGCGAGCGAGGCTGTAAGCGCGGGAAACAGCGCGCGGTATTCCATGCGTCCTGCGACCAGTACTTCGATAGCAAAGACCGTGGCAGCAAGGGGCGTTCGAAAGAGCCCGGCAAAGCCGGCGGCCATGCCGATAAGCAAAAACGTGTTGCCGGGGTCTCGGAAAGGTAGACGTCGGCCGATCCAATGTGAGACGGTTGCACCGATCTGCACGGCCACGCCCTCGCGTCCCGCACTGCCGCCAAAGAGGTGCGTCCCCCACGTGCTCAGCATAATGAGCGGCACCAAGCGCGGCGAGATGGCGTCCTCACGCCCGTGGCCTACGTCGAATACCAGGCTCATGCCGCGGTCGGTGCCCTTGCCCCAATCGCGGTAGGCAAACACGATGGCAAGGCCCATAAGGGCGAGGAAGGGGAGGAGCAGGGTGATGTGTTCGTCGCGGAAGGCGCCGATCGCCAAAAGCACGCGTCCAAAGAGCGCGCAGATGGCGCCAACAATGATACCGACGGGGATTCCGACGGCACCCATAAGCACAAGACCGCTATAGGTGTTGAACAGACGTTTGATTCTGCTCGATGCGCTGCTTCCCGACACTTCTCCTCCAAAACAAAAAAGACTCCTGCCGCGGCGTGATGCCTAGGGGCATCACGTAACAGCAGAAGTCATCAGCAACAAGGCGGTTTAGGGTAACGCGGCAGCTTGGCTGGCGCACTCAACGGAGACATTCATTCCGCAGTGGCATCATAGCGGTGGATACGGTTTGGGTCAAATGGTTGCCGTGGACAGTCCTGGTGCCTGCCCGCACCCCTCGTTTCCCCATATAAAACCTGCCAAAATAAACCTGTCCCTTTTTGGTCGGTGCGAAATGGGTAATACTAAAGAGTTATCCGACCAGATGGGAATTAATCGATGGCTTATATCGAATTCAAAGACGTCGTCAAAGCATACGGCGAGGGTGACGCCCGCATTCACGCGCTGGACGGCGCGAGTTTTACGGTCGAGCGTGGCGAGCTCGCCATCATTTTGGGTGCTTCGGGTGCCGGCAAGACCACGGCGCTCAACATTCTGGGCGGCATGGATACGGCGACTTCCGGCACCGTAACGGTGGATGGGCGCGACGTGAGTTCCGCCAATGAGGCGCAGCTCGTGGAATACCGCCGCGCCGACGTCGGCTTTGTCTTCCAGTTCTATAACCTGGTTCCCAACCTGACGGCGCTCGAAAACGTCGAGCTTGCGGCGCAAATCTGCCCCGATTCGTTCGATGCCGAACAGACACTTCGCCAGGTTGGCCTGGGCGAGCGCCTCGCCAACTTTCCGGCGCAGCTTTCGGGCGGCGAGCAGCAGCGCGTGTCCATCGCCCGCGCACTGGCCAAGAATCCCAAGCTGCTTCTGTGCGACGAGCCCACGGGTGCCCTCGACTACAAAACCGGCAAGCAGATCTTGCAGCTGCTGCAGGACACCTGTCGCAAGCAGGGCATTACGGTCATCATCATCACGCACAACTCCGCGCTCGCGCCCATGGCCGATCGCCTGATCTGCTTTAAGAGCGGTCGTGTGGAGAGCGAGACGGTCCAGCAAAATCCCGTGCCTATCGAGACGATCGAGTGGTAGCGCCCATGGACCAAGATCGCCAAAACAGCCAAAACCACGATACGGAGCACGTGGGTCACGATCGGGAGTTCGCGACCTACCGTACCGCTCAAAGCTCAAATGATATGGCGCCGACGGTTTTTCGCCGTGGCATCTCCCGCACAATCCGAGGCAGTCTTAAGCGCTTCCTATCTATCGTGGTCATTACCGCGCTCGGCGTGAGCGTGATGTGCGGTCTTAAGGCGGGCTGCGAGGATCTGCGCGATTCGGTCGACGTCTATTTTGACCAGCAGAATGTCTATGACATTAACGTGCAGTCGACCTATGGCCTTACGCGCGACGATCTTGCGGCTATCCAAGAGGTCGACGGCGTCGAGACGGCCGAGGGCATCTACACCGAGACCGCCTACACCGCCGTGGGTACCACGCGCGAGCGTGTAGTCGTGCAGAGCTTTTCCAGGAAGAATATCGATCAACCGGTGCTGGTGAGCGGCGATTTGCCCGAGAGCGCCGGCGAGGTCGCGGTGACTTCGAAGTTCCTGAAGGCTTCGGGCAAAAAGCTCGGCGACACGGTGAGTTTTGCCGCCAATGACGCGAGCTCGTCGAACCAAAGCGCCAAGGACCAGTTTGCCGCGGGTGATTACACCATTACGGCCGAGGTCCTCGATCCTACTGATGTGAGCTCCGACTCGACAGTCAACGCCTTTCGCGCTGCTTCGGCTGCGGACTATAAGTTCTATGTGAGCGAGGATGCCGCGACATCTTCTTCCTACTCCGCGGTCCACGTGATCGTCGAGGGAGCCAAGAGCCTCAACTCCTATTCAGATGCCTACACGACAAAGATCAACGAGGTCAAGGGTAATATCGAGAAGATTCGCGACGAGCGTGAGAAGGTGCGCGCCCAAGAGCTGACGGTCGACGCGCCGGCAAGCTTGGATGCCTCCGAGCGCCAGGCGAATATGCTCTTTGGGATTGAGCAGGACAACATCAACCGCATGCCCCAGGGCAGTGAGGAGCGCGCTCGGGCTCAGGCCGATTTGGACCAGCGCCGCGCCGCCACCGACCAGCAGTTTGCCGATGCACGCGCCGAGCTTTCCGATCTGGGCGAATGCACTTGGTACATCCAGGATCGCGGTAACATCGCAAGCTACTCAAGCGTCGAGAGCGACAGCTCTTCGATTGAGGCCATCGCCACGGTTTTCCCATTTATTTTCTTTGTCGTAGCCGTACTCATCAGCCTTACCACCGCCACTCGTATGGTCGAGGAGGAGCGCACGCTCATTGGCCTGTACAAGGCGCTCGGCTATTCACGCGGGCGAATCCTGTCCAAATACGTGGACTACTCGCTGTGGGCATGTCTGTTCGGCGGCGTACTCGGCAACATCATCGGATTTGTGGGGTTGCCGCTGTTCCTGTTTACGGTGTTCGACGACATGTACTCACTGCCCCAGATGCTGCTTTCGTACGACATCGTGTCCTCGATCGTCTCGGTGGCGCTGTTTACCGTGGGCGTGGTGGGTGCCACGATTATCGCCTGCCGCCACGAGATGGCCGAGACCCCAGCCTCGCTTATGCGTCCCAAGGCCCCGCGAGCCGGCTCGCGCATCTTGCTTGAGCGCATCGGCTTTATTTGGCGCCGCATGGGCTTTTTGAACAAGGTGGCAGCGCGTAACCTGTTCCGCTACAAAAAACGTGCCTTTATGACCATCTTCGGTATCGCCGGCTGCACGGCGCTCGTGATCTGCGGTATGGGCATCCGCGATACGTCGGTGGCGCTTTCGCCCAAACAGTACGGGCATATCACGCGCTATGACTTGCTGGCGGTCGCCAATCCCGATGACTATGCTCAGACGTGTGCGGCGCTGGAAGAGCGTAGCGCGGCCGGCGACTCCGGCGTACGCGTGACCTCAACCCTGCCGATTATGACCGACAACGTCACCTTTACGTTTGGCGGTAAGAGCGAGACCGTACAGCTCATCGTGATTCCCGACGACCGCACGAATGACCTGGACGATTACGTGCGCCTGGAGGATGAGTCCAAAGAACCGCTCGCCCTGCGTGACGGGGACGTGTATTTAAGCAAGAGTTCACAGCTGGTGCTGGGGATTCAGCCGGGCGATACGGCGCAGGTCCAGGATTCGTCGCTCAATGTTACCAAGGTCAAGGTTAGCGATATCTCGCTCAATTATTTGGGCAACACGCTTTATATGACGCAGGGCACCTATGAGCGCGCGTTCGGTCGAAGCGCGCGTCTTAACGGCATCTTTGCGCTGCTTAAGGGCTCGTCGGCCGACCAGATTGCGTTTAGCAAGAAGCTTAAGAGTGACGGTTGGCTTACGATTTCGAGTACGGCCGAGCATTGGGAGAACTATGAGTCGAACTTTACGATTATCAATTCGGTCGTAGTGCTTGTGACCTTTATGGCGGCGTGCCTGTCGTTTGTGGTGGTGTTTACGCTGTCTAATACGAATATTTCGGAGCGCGAACGCGAGCTGGCGACCATCAAGGTGCTGGGCTTCCGCCGTGGCGAGGTGCACCACTACGTCAATAAGGAGACGTTGATCCTTACGGCGATTGGTACCGCACTGGGCGTGCCGCTGGGTGGCCTGCTTGCCGAGAGCTTTACGTACGTTCTTCAGATGCCGTCGCTGTACTTTGATGTTGAGGTCGAGCCGCTGAGTTTCGTGCTCGCTGTGGTGCTTTCGTTTGGCTTTACGTTTATCGTCAACATCGCCACCAACCGAACCCTCAACAAGATTGACATGGTCGGTGCCCTCAAGAGCGCCGAGTAACCTGTTCTTGGATTCAAGTTGTAGCGAGCTGTGACGTGCCGCAGTCGCTTTATTGCATAAACCGCCCTGCAGAATGCATATTTTGGCGGGGCGGTTGCTTTTTACCCGCAGGTACCCCCAGGGGCGGCGTGCAAATTCCGGAGAATTCAGCATTCCGGAGTCCACGAGTATGGGAGCGGGCGCACAAAACTGCGCTGAAAGCCCTGATTCTGAGCTCCCAACGCCTCAAGAGCCGCTCGTTTTTACAAGATGCGGCCCATGGCGCCTGCCTTTCGCCCAAAATTCAGTATGCAGGCACCCTCGGCTGCTGAAAACTCCCAAAAATGCACGGCGCCTCCTGCCCTAGGCACCCGCAGCAAGAAGACGAATAACCTCGGCGAGCATGTAAACGCAGGGCCCTCCGACCCCGACCGACGATTTCGATTGGCGACCTTTGACGGAGTCAAGGGAGGAGCCAAATCGAAATACGTCGGGCGGGGTCGGAGGGCCCGATGGGATGGATTTCGGCCGAGGCTATTCGTCGCCGAAGCTGATGCCCAGCGCCTTGGCCTCGCGTACCAGGTCGCTCTGGGGATCGACAAACTTGAGCTTGCCGGCGACCTCCTCGAGCGGCATGTGGCACATCTTGCCGTCACGCAGGGCAATCATGTAGCCAAACTCGCCGCGTAGGCAGCCCAGTGCCGCCTCGACGCCGCACTGGGTCGCAAAGATGCGGTCCTGGGCGTCGGGCTGACCGCCGCGCTGCGTGTGGCCGGGGATGGCGACGCGGGTCTCGCGACCGGTCTTGGCCTCGATTTCCTTGGCAATGTCGTAGACAATCGACGGACTCGTGCGCTCGGCGAGCTTCTTCTTGTACTCCTTCTTGGGCAGCGCCGCGTCCTCCTTGGAGATAGCGCCCTCGGCGACGGCCACGATCGTAAAGCGGCTGCCGGTCTCCATGCGATGCTCGATGGTCTTGATGACGTTACCCATGTCGTAGGGAATCTCGGGAATCAGGATGACGTCCGCGCCGCCCGCGACGCCGGCGTACAGCGGGATCCAGCCAACCTTGTGGCCCATGATCTCGATAACGAACACGCGGCCGTGACTCGAGGCGGTGGTGTGGATGTCGTCGATGCACTTGGTGGCGACGTCGATGGCGCTCGTAAAGCCAAATGTCATTTCGGTGCCCCAGGTGTCGTTATCGATGGTCTTGGGCAGAGCGATAACGTTGAGGCCCTCTTCGCGCAGGCGGTTGGCAGTCTTGGTGGAGCCGTTGCCGCCCAGCATAAACAGGCAGTCGAGTTGCAGCTTGTGATAGGTGTGGACCATCGCGGGCACCTTCTCGACACCGTCGGCCTCGGGAATGTCCAGGCGCTTGAACGGCGTGCGGCTCGTGCCCAAAATGGTGCCGCCGCGGGTGAGGATGCCGCTAAAATCGGCGGGCGTCATGACGCGGAACCTGCTGTAGATAAGGCCCTGGTAGCCGTCCTCAAAACCATAGATCTCGATAGGTTCTTCGCTATTGGTCATAAGCGTTTTGACGATGCCGCGCATGGTGGCGTTGAGCGCCTGACAGTCGCCGCCACTGGTAAGAAGACCGATCCTAAGCATGATGAATCCTTCCGGGCAAGTTATAACATGCGCATAAGTTTACCCCCGCACACTGTTGATACGGGGGTAAAACGTGTTAGCTCAAGCGTATAGAAATGTAAACAACGTCAGGCGAGCGTAAGGTCGACGGGCATGGCTCCTTACAGCGCGAAGGCGTCGACGTCGCCCCAGTGGCGGCGCAGCGTAATAGCGGCGGCGGGTTCGGTATTGTCAAAGACGACCGACCATTGCGTATTGCTGGTGATGTCTTCCGGATTGGGCTCTTGCGCTGCAGCGCGCAGGGCTTCCCAGGCAATCGTTTCGTCCTGGGCACCGACATGGGCGTCAAGGACATCGGCAATTGCGACGGCGCGCTCTTTACCATGGCCCAGCTCGCCGTTCCTTTGGTTGGGCAGCACTTCGTCGCCATAGCAGGGGTAGAAGTTCGTAACCTGGCGTACAGGAGTCGCTTTGAAAGCGCGGTCCGGATCGTGCGGATCCCACTCTACTACGCGCGCGTCACCGGTGGCGTCGTTGATAAAGAAGTGATAATCGCGTCCTGCCATGGCGTGCATGTCGTAGGCGGAAAGCAGGTCGACAGCTTCTTGCGTGGTGGCGGCACGGTCGAGCACCAGACGGATGGCGAGCGAGGTATTGATGACAGGGCGTTGCGTGTCCTGGTCACAGGGCTTGGAATCAAGGGTGAGTACGGCAACGGAAACGCCGCATTCGTTAACACCGTCGAGCTGGGCAAACGGACCCATGAGTGCGGCGGCGCGTCCGGCGACGGAGTCAAGCGGAGTGTTATCGCCCAGGTTGTTAAGGGCGGCAAACCCGATGGAGGCATAGCCGCCGCGTGGGTGATTGCGCACCAGCAGCGCCGAGGTGTCGTCCTTAAAGTCGTAATTGCGACCGGTGCGCACGCGGCCTTCGGCATCTACGGCGACAAAAGCGCTGCAGGCAAACTGGGGAGCCTGGACATGTGCCGGCATACCGGGCAGCACCTGCGCCACCACGGCATCGATGTAGGCCTGGTCGTCGCGCACGCCAGCGGCGATGATGCGATCAAGATCGTAGTCGTAGGCGATGTCGATTGCGTACAGGTCATAGCCATCCGCGTAGCCGGTCAAGCGTCTGAGCGACGCGGCGGACTTGATTTGCTTGCGGTAAACGATACCGGTGGCAGCGGCAAGGCCGACGGTGACTCCCGCGACACCGCAGGCGATGGCAATGTTACGTGGCTTCATGACGGCTCCTCTCGTCCTGTTGGCGTAATTATCGCAAAAGGAGCGCGGGCATGATGGCTCAACCTGGTGAGCGGCACGGGATTAAACATGGAATGAAGAGTGCGGCGCTGGCGTGGCGGGGTATGCTGGAGGGGACCATCAACCCAGCGAAAGGGGAGAGCATGACGGATCAGGAAACGCCCGAGCGCGCGCATGTGACGGCCGACGATATCGAGGCCGCCAACGACCTTATCGACTTTATCGAGGCGTGCCCCAGCATGTTCCATACGGCGGCGACCATTATGGCCGAGCTCGACGAGGCGGGCTTTACCTACCTGCCCGAGAATGCGGCGTGGGACATCGAGCCGGGCGGGCGTTATTACACGCAGCGCAACACCTCGAGCGTTATCGCCTTTAAGGTGGGCGAGGACCTGGCCGCGACGTGGGGCGAGGACGGCGTTGCCGGCGACTATCATTTTCAGCTCACGGCGTCGCACAGCGATTCTCCGACGTTTAAGGTCAAGGCCGTGCCCGAGCTTGACGGCGCGGGCGAGACGCTGCGCCTGAACACCGAGGCCTACGGTGGCATGATCGACTACACCTGGTTCGATCGCCCGTTGGCGCTGGCTGGACGCGTGTTGGTGCGCGAGGGCGACCGTATTGAGAGCCGCCTGCTTGCCACCGAGCGCGAGGTCGCTATCATTCCGAGTCTTGCTATCCATATGGACCGTGGCGTCAATGAGGGCTTTGCACCCAACCGCGCTGTCGACCTGTGCCCGCTCATCAGCGCCGGCGAGCTTAAGCAGGGCGACTTCGATGCTCTGATCGCCGACGAACTGGACGTCGAGCCCGAGCAGATTTTGGGCCGCGATCTGTTTCTGGTCAATCGTCAGGACGCGCACATTTGGGGCTGGGCCGACGAGTTTATCTCGACGCCCAAGCTCGACGACCTAGCCTGCGCCTACACCTCGCTGCAGGCATTTTTGGGCGCCGAGAATGCACATGACATCTCGGTCTTTTGCTGCTTCGACAACGAGGAGGTTGGCTCCGAGACCAAGCAGGGCGCCATGTCGACGTTCTTGGCCGATGCGTTGCGTCGCATTAACGGGTCGCTGGGCTTTGATGACGAGTCGTACCACCGTGCGCTTGCCGCCTCGATGCTCGTGAGCTGCGACAACGCGCACGCCGTGCATCCCAACCACGCCGAGAAGTGCGATGCCCACAACCAGGTCGTGCTCAACGGCGGTATCGTCATCAAGGAAGCCGCCAACCAGCACTACTGCACCGATGCCTTTAGCCGCGCAGTGTTCCAGGCCATCTGCGATGACGCAGACGTGCCCACGCAAGCCTTTGCCAACAAGAGCGATATGGCGGGTGGCTCCACGCTCGGCAATCTGTCCAATATGCAGGCGAGCATGCACGCCGTGGACGTGGGCCTGCCGCAGCTGGCCATGCACTCGAGCTACGAGACCGGTGGCGTGCGCGACGTGATGTACGCGATTCGTGCCCTCACGGCTTTCTACGAGCGCGACCTAAACATCAACGGTGCCGAAAGTGTGGAGCTCTAAAACCTGCCAAAAAAGGACGGGTTTATTTTGGCAGGTTTTATCTGGGCAAATGCCGCAATGTCAACGGTAAGACGGAGCTGCTAAGGCTTGCAGATGAAGCCGACGCCAGCGAAACCGCCTCAGGTAGAGCAAAAGTCAGCGAGAGCCCGCCGTTTGAGCCAAGGTGCCGTGAAATGAAAAGGCGCTGACCTTCTGGTCGCGCCTTTGAAATTGAACGGCAGATTGGCCGAACGGCGGGCTCGCAGCGTCGAGGGGTTCCGGCGTTTGGTAAAACGCCGGAACAATCTAATGCTCAATCCAACAACGTAAAGTTTCGCCGGCCAGCAGGTGACGCAGATTCTCCGCGGCGATGTCGACCACGTTATTGAGCGTGGCGGCTAGGTGGAACCAGCCGGAGACGTGCGGCGTGATGAGCATGTTGGGTGCATCCCACAGCGGGCTTGTGGCGGGCAGCGGCTCGGGATCGGTGACGTCGACCGCGGCGCCGGCGAGATGCCCCGATTCCAGAGCGGCAACCAGGTCGTCGGCGACCACAAGATCGCCGCGGCCGCCGTTGGCAAAGAACGCGCCCGGTTTCATCGCGGCGAAGAACTCGGCGTTCGCCAGGCCGCGGGTCTCGGGCGTGCTGGGCATAAAGGATGCGACGATGTCGGCCTCTGCCAGGCGCTCAGACAGGGCATCCATGTCGTCCATGTCCTCAAACACAATGGGGTAGACGAGCGGATGGCGCTTGATGCCGCGGACGTGCGCACCCATGCTGCGGCAGAGCGTGGCAAAGTGGCCACCGATATCGCCTGCGCCCAGCACCAGCACGTTGGCGTTTTTGAGCGAGGTGACCGGCCCCAAATCCTCCCAGCGATGCTCGCGCTGCAAGTCGTGATAGCCGGGCAGGCGCTTCATCATGGAAAGGACCATGGCAAACATGTGCTCGCTCACGGCCTGACCGTAGGCGCCGATCGAGCAAGACAGCTTGGCTTCAGCCGGCACGGTGCCGGCGGCAAGGTAGTCGTCATAGCCGGCGGTCTGCAATTGCAACAGCTGGAGATGGTCGCATGCCGTGAGCATGTCAGGGTCGATGTTGCCCAGGATCACGTCGGCATCGGCGACCTGTTCGTGCGTGATGTCGCCGGCGCTCGTGTAGATAAAATCCTCGCCCGGAGCGCTCGACTCAAGAATTGCACGATGGCGGTCGTTGACGGGCAGCAAAACCAGGATGTTCACAAGCATTCCTCTCCGCTCAACCTGCCAAAAAGGGACAGGTTTATTTTGGCAGGTTTTATCAGGCAAAACGTTCAAATAAAACGCCGGAGGCAAGACGAGCGTGCTCGTCAGCATCTGGCGCATCTACGGCTACCAGCTCAGCAGCTCGTAGCCGTTCTCGGTCACCACGAGCTGTACCTCGCACTGGGCCGAGTCGCTGCCGTCCTTGGTGCGCACGCACCACCCATCGCCCTTGCTAATCTTAATGTCGGGTGCTCCGGCGTTGACCATGGGCTCGATAGTAAAGACCATGCCCGGAACCATGATAGTGTCTACGTCGGGCGCCTCGGTGGTAAAGCCCACAAACGGGTCCTCGTGGAACTCCTTGCCAATGCCGTGGCCACCGTACTCGCGCACCACGCTAAAGCCGGCGTCCTCGACCGTCTTTTGTACGGCCTCGGCCATCACGGAGAGCGGCAGCCATGGCTTGACGGCTGCCAGGCCCGCCTCCACGCTGGCGCGGGTGACGTCGACCAAGCGCTGGCGCTCGGCCGAGACCTTGCCGATGCAGAACATGCGGCTCGAGTCGCTAAAATAGCCGTCTAAGATCGTTGAGCAGTCCACGTTGATGATGTCGCCCTCGTGCAGTACGTCCGTATCGCAGGGAATGCCGTGGCAGACTACGTCATTGATCGAGGTACACACGCTCTTGGGGTAGCCCTCGTAGTTGAGGTCGGCCGGCGTTCCACCATGCTCGACGGTGTAGTCGTAGATCATCTGGTCGATCTGGTTGGTGGTCATGCCCGCGGTGATATGCTCACCCACATAATCGAGCACGCCCACGTTGATGGCGGCCGAGCGCTTGATGCCCTCGATATCGGCAGGCGTCTTATAGAGCGTGCGGGGCAGGACGTTCCAGCCCTCTTCCCACAGGCGCTCGAGGCGCTCATCAAAGGAGCTGTGACATTTCTTGTATTTTTTGCCGCTGCCGCACCAGCAAGCGTCGTTGCGGCCAGGCACGGGTCCATTGTCAAACATGGCTAACTTCCTTTCATCCGAGGCTAGTATAGCCCACCCGCAGAGCAGCTAATTTGGGACGGGGCTTTTTTGACTGCTTTTGTCCGCGCGGCCTTGCGCCGCCCATATCGCTCCCAAAAGCAGTCAAAAAAGCCCCATCCCAAATTAGCTGCTCTTGGGCAGACGGGTGCTAGTAACTCACCTGGCAGGGGATGCCGAGGGCGCGCACGCGTGCGGCAATCGCGTCGAGCGCCTTGGGAGCCGCTTTAGCAAGGCCGGCGACTGGTGTCTCGCGCGCCACCGTGTAGATGGTCGCCTCCTGCGGACGAATGCGCTCGAGCGCCGCAAGCCAAGGGCCGACGTATTCGTCGCCCGTGTTGTCAATAGACTTGCCTTGGTACTCGCCGGTTAGGAATAGCGTCTGAATGATAACGTGGCCATCAAAGCTCGCGAACGTCTCGATCTGGTGCTCGACGTCGTAGGGACCAACGGGCTGGTCGAGCAGCTGGATAAATGCCGGATCGACCGTATCGAGCTTGAGGATGTTGTCGTCGACCATCATGAGCGCATCATGCACCTGGGGACGGTCGGCGCGCGTGCCGTTGGAAAGCACGGCGATCTTGGTGTTTGGGGCAAGCTCGTCGCGCAGCGCGACGGCACCGGCGATGGCCTGCGGAAACTCCGGTGCGGCAGTGGGCTCGCCGTTGCCTGCGAAGGTGATCACATCGGGGAGCTCGCCCTCGGCTGCCATCTCGCGCAGCTTTGCTTCGAGCGCGTCGAGTACTACGGCGGCTGTGTTGCACGGCTCATGGCAGGGGCGCTCGGCGTTGAGGCCGTTTTCGCAGTACATGCAGTCGAACGTGCAGATTTTGCCGCTGGCCGGCATCATGTTGACGCCGAGCGAGAGACCAAGGCGACGGCTGCGAACGGGCCCAAAGATAGGGCTGGCATTCAAAAACGTAGACATAGGCATATGCTCCTCTAGACAATTGTGCCTAAGCATAGCATCGGCTCCAAAACAAGGTGCGGGCTCTTGCTTTACAAGTTTCGTTTTTTCACGTCGCTCATGATGCTGTGCCATGAAAAGCCTCGGCTCGGGTACAGTTAATCTGTTAACAAGGCATAAGGCAATGCGGGTCCATCCAACCGTACTGACGTGCAACTGGATGGGCATTGATGATGGGGGCACAACATGGATTTTACGGTCGAAAATGCGGGCACCACGATTGCCTGCCGCGAGTATGCCGGCCCGGATGTATCGTCCGATGCGCCCGCCTTGGTGTGCGTGCACGGTGCGTGCGTCGACGGCACATTTTTTGACGGCATCGCCCGCGAGCTCGCCTGTGGCTATCGCGTCATTGCCTATGACCGCCGTGGTTGCGGCGAGAGCGACGATGCGGCAGACGGACGCTACGATCTGGCAGTTCAGGCTGCCGACCTGCGAGCTGTTATCCAACATGCCGGCGCCCCGGCAAATGTCCTCGCGCACAGCGCCGGTACGTTGGTGGCGCTGGAGCTTCTTCGCACCGAACCCCATCTCGTCGCCCGTGCGATTTTGCATGAGCCGGCTGTGTCGGCCGAAGGCGTCGGCATGGGCGCAGCTCCGGTTTTGCTCGATATGATTGCGGCTGGAAAGGTTTCAAGGGCGCTCCGGCTTTTCTTGGGAGCCCTCGGCGACTTGGACCCCGAGGCTCCTGGGACGACCGAAGCGGAAGCCAAACATGCCCTGCGCAATGGTCGTTGCTTCATGGCCAATGAATACGGAACAAATATGACTTACGTTCCCAATTGGGATAGTGTCCGCGCATCGAAGTCCGTTGCTGCTGTGCTTCTCGGCGAGCTTTCGGTCGGTACGCCCCGCGAGGCTGGTACGCGAGCGGCTGCCGAATATCTCGATTGCCCCCTCGTGACGATCCCGGGCGCGCATAACGGTCTGCGCGATCGTCCCGTTACGGCGGCAAACGCCGTTCGCGATGTCTTGGAGCGTTAGCGCGCTCGATGACCTGCGGGGAGGGAGACTGTTGGCGTTTCGTCATTGTTAACGAATGCGCCCATAACCGCGCGCCCGCGGCTCCATTACCGCTGTTTGCCAGGTCATAAAAATGCAACGATAATCGCGCATTTGCCTGCAGCTGTTAGATGATACCCTTGTATCATTTGATATGCGCCGTTGCCGTGCGTGACGATAGAAAGGGCCCCATATGCTCAATAATCACGAGGCAAATCTAACCGACGAGGAGGCTGCCGCTGAGGTCGCCCGCGTCGCGAAGACCTACCCCGTGGTGCGTTTGCTGTCGGCCGATCAGATTAAGAGCGAGCCTAACTGCTTGCTCGCCGGCGATCGCTGCCCTTGTCTGCGTCAGTCGAGTCTTGAGGCCTTGGCAGATTCGGGTGAGGTGTCGGAGCAACTGCTCAACGATGGTGTTGAGTACCGCGCCCGTCTGCGCCCTCTAAAGGTCGAGGGTGAGCCTCACGTCTTGCTGATGGTGCGTCCGATTGATGAGCAAGAGGCCACAGAAGAGGACCTTGTCTACACCGACGTGCTGACGGGCGTGCGCAATCGCCGATATTACGAGGAAAAGCTCCGTAGCGCCCGCATGAATGCCGGCGTTGCGATGATCGACCTTGATGATTTTAGGGTCTTCAACGATACGTGTGGCCGTCATGCCGGCGACCTTGCGCTCGGTGCTGTGGCGACAGCCATGCGCAGCGGAATCCGTTCGACTGACGAGCTTGTGCACTATGGCTGCGACAAGTTTGTGGTCGTCATGCCCAATATTCCCTCCGATGACTTCACCCGTCGCCTGCATCAGGTATCCGATGCCGTTCATGCCACGATTATTCCGGGCCATGAGCACGCGAGCTTGACGGCATGTGTTGGTGGCGTTCTCATTCATGGCGAGACGGTCGATGAGGGCGTTGGCCGCGCCGTCCAGTTATTGAGCCGCGCTAAGGCAAAAGCCGGTACGGTCGTGACCGATGCCGATTCCATCGAGGCCTTCCAAAGCGAAAAGCCTTTGGTGCTTATTGTCGATGACTCCGAGATGAACCGAGCCATTCTCAACGAGATGCTTAAGGATGAGTATTGCATCCTCGAGGCTGATAACGGTCGTGCGGCGCTCGACATGGTCGACCGCTATGGCGATGAGTTGTCGCTCGTGCTGCTGGATATTGTCATGCCGGGCGTAAGCGGCTTTGAGGTGCTGGCCGATCTGTCGCGCCGATCGGTTAGTGACAATCTACCTGTCATCATGATTTCGAGCGAAGATTCCGATGATATGGTTCTGCGCGCGTACGAGCTGGGCGCCTCGGACTATATCAGTCGCCCGTTCGATGACCGCATTGTGCGTCGTCGCGTCAACAATATTATTCGACTGTATGCCAAACAGCGTCGTCTGACGAGTCTGCTGTCGCAGCAGTACAATGCGCGCGTCAATAACAGCCGTATACTCGTCGACATCATGGCGAGCGTCATGGAAGTCCGTAATGGCGAAAGCGGCAGGCATGTCACGCATATCGAGAAGTTGACTGAGCTGCTGCTTGGCGACTTGGCGCGACGGAGCGACAAGTACTCTCTTGGCAACGAGGAGCGTTCTTCGATTGCGTTGGCGTCGGCGCTGCACGATATCGGCAAGATGTCGATCGACGATGCGATTCTCAACAAGCCCGGACGTCTGACGCCCGAAGAGTTTGAAATAATGAAGACGCATACTACCATTGGCGCCGACATGCTGCGCAATCTGGGCAGAAACCATGAAGGAAGTGCCCTTTTGGACTATGCGTACCAAATCGCCCGCTGGCATCATGAACGTTGGGATGGTACGGGCTATCCTGACGGTCTTAAGGGCGACGATATCCCCATTGCCGCTCAGGTGGTCTCGGTGGCCGATGTGTACGATGCGTTGACGAGCGTGCGTGTGTACAAGGACGCCATTTCGCAAGAAGAGGCGATTCGGATGATTCTGGACGGTGAGTGCGGCGCTTTCAATCCGCTGCTTATCGAGTGTCTGCTCGAAGTGCGCGATCGCATTGCCGAGACGCTGGAGCGCCCTGCGGACGTTGTCGCGTTCCCTTCGGTTTAAGCTAGGCAAAGGGACGCCCCGTCGGACCATGTGGCCGGCGGGGCGTCCTTATCTGTTGTGCGGTTCGCGAACTAGCGGGCCTGCTTTACCTTGGCCGCCGCCTCGACAAACGACTTCCACAGGTTAAAGTCGGTCTCGAGCGTCTGCCAGGTGTACTCGGGATGCCATTGCACGCCCAGGCAGAAAGGCTGGCCTTCGACTTCGATGCACTCGGGAACGCCGTCGGTTGCCTTGGCGACCAAGCGCGTGCTCTTACCCAGACGCTCGACGCAGCAGTGGTGTGCGGAGTTGGTCTGGATCAGCCTGTGCCCGCCAACCGCGCGCTCCAGAAGCGAGCCCGGCACGACCTCGACGGGATGCACGGGGTCGTTGAGCACGTGGGTATGGCGCCACTGCGTGCGGCCCTCGCGCGCGCCCAGGCTCGGTACGTCCATGCACAGGGTGCCGCCGGTGGCGACATTGAGCAGCTGCGTGCCGCGGCAGGTGGTAAAGAGCGGCTTTTTGGCGCGGAGCACCTCGTCGACCAGCTTAAACTCAAAGCTATCGCGGATCTCGCAGCAGAGGGTGGGGTCGTAGGGTCGATCATCGCCCCAACGTTTGGGATTGACATCGGGGCCGCCGGGAATGGCGATGCCGTCGGCGATATCGACGTAATGACGGATAACATCAATGTCCTCGGTGATGGACATCTGCAGCGGCAGGCCGCCGGCGGCAAGGATGGCATCGACAAAAACACTGGCGATTTCCTCGTTGGGGGAGAGCGTCTCGCTTAAAAACGGCTTTGCCTCTTCCCAACGCGGCGCCACCAGGATGAGCGGGCGGTCGGCGGGGGCAACGTCGACGTGCGGGGTATAGGACGAGGAAGTACGTGTTCCGATCATGGGTGCTGCTTTCGAATCTGTAGGTGACAGGGCGCATGAGAGACGTGGGACAACACTTTCAATGGATTTGTCCCACGGGGTTGCTGGTTAGTGGCCCTTGATGGAGTTGAGGAAGTCCTGGGCGCGCTTGGTCTGGGGGTGGTCGAAGAACTCGTCGGGCGTGCCGGTTTCCACGATTTGGCCGTCGGCCATAAACACGACGCGATCGGCCACGCGGCGGGCAAAGTTCATCTCGTGCGTAATGACGATCATCGTCATGCCCTGCTGGGCCAGACGGACCATGACCTCGAGCACCTCGTTGATCATCTCGGGGTCAAGGGCGCTCGTGGGCTCATCAAAAAGCATGGCCTTGGGTTGCATGGCAAGCGAGCGGGCGATGGCTACGCGCTGCTGCTGGCCGCCCGAGAGCTGTGCGGGCACCTTATCGGCCTGTTCGGCAACGCCCACGCGGCCCAGCAGGTCCATGGCGCGCTCGCGGGCCTCGTCCTTGGAGACGCCCAGCACGTCGACCGGTCCCAGCATGACGTTCTGCAGCACGGTCATATGTGCGAACAGGTTGAACTGCTGAAACACCATGCCCAGCTCGGCACGCATACGGGCAAGGTCCTTGCCTTCCTGCGGCAGGGGCTCGCCCTCGATGAGGATCTCGCCCGAGTCGATGGTTTCCAAGCGGTTGATGGTTCGGCACATGGTCGACTTGCCCGAGCCCGAGGGGCCGATCACGACGACGACCTCGCCGCGGTCGACCGAGAGATTGATGTCGTTGAGGACGTGCAGATCGCCATAGTGCTTATCGACGTGTTTGAGCTCGATCAGCGGCTGATTGCCGGTGGAAGAGGTGCTCTGTGCCATGGTGCTCGGCTCCTTATGACTGGAAATGGTAAAGCGTTAGCGGATGATGGTCGCGCCGGTCTTGTGCGAAACGTAGACAGCGGCCTTGTTGATCGCGACGTTGATGAGGATGTAGATGACCGCGATTACCAGGTAGACCGACACGAGGGCGTCGTAGTTGGTAATGAGCACGCGGGCATTTTGCATGAGGTCGGGGTAGCTCACCACGTAGGCGACGGTGGTGTCTTTGACTACGACCACAAGCTGCGAAATCAACGACGGAATGATAAACCGAATCGCCTGCGGCAGCACGATTTTAAAGGTGATTTTAGCTTTGGAGAGACCGAGCGCTTGGGCTGCCTCGACCTGCCCGCGCGGTACGGCGTTGACGCCCGCGCGAAAGATCTCGGCCAGCACGCCGGCTGCAGCGAGCGCGACGGGGAGCGTGAGCATCCAAAACGACGGCAGCGCAATTTTGTACTGAGGCAGCACCAAAAAGAAGAAGTAGATGAACAGCAGGCTCGGTACGCCGCGGAAGAAATCGGTGAGCACGCGGCAGACCAGCTGCAGCGGCTTAATGTCGCTGGTGCGGCCGAGCATAAGGGCTAGGCCCAACACCAGCGCGATGGCGCCAGCGGTGAGTGCGACTTTAACGGTGCCCTCAAAGCCGGCAAGCAGGAACTTCCAGGTGGTGAGGTGCGTAAAGAAATACCAATAGTGGACCGAAAGCTGACCGGTCACATAAAAGCGCTGCAATACGAGGACGACGAGCGCGGCGACGGCAACAAGTGAGATAGCGGTGCCGATGCGAATCTTGGCGCGCATCTTGGGGCCGGGAGCCTCGTAGAGCGCATCGCGCATGGTGAGCGCAGAAGAGGAGTGCTTGCTCATCGGAGGATCCTCACCTTCTTATCGATGTAGTTGCCAATGTGGCTCACCACAAAGGCCGTGCCCAGGTAGCCGAGCGCCGAGATAAAGAACGCGGCGACGCCGCCGAGCGAGCGCGTGTTGATGTAGCTCACCACGCCGGTGAGCTCCTGCGGTTGAAGCGGTACCTGGCTGCCGAGTGCGGTGGTGAGCATGACGGCGATAAAGAGGTTGGTCATGGGCAGCACGCTCGAGCGCAGTGCTTGCGGAATCACGATCTTGGCGAGGATGCGGCTGAAGCTCATGCCGAGCGAGCGAGCGGCTTCCACCTGGCCGACGCCGACGGTGTTGATGCCGCTCATAAAGTTCTCGGAGCCAAAGGCCGAGCCCAAAAGGACCGTGGCGACGATAACGCAGGTGCGGTAGGGCAGGACGACCTTGAGCGGCGGCAGCGCATAGACGACGATGATAAGCAGCGCGATGCCGGGGATGTTACGGAAGACCTGAACATACAGGTCGCCAAAAATGCGCAGCGGCTTGAGCGGCGACACGCGCATCACGGTGACAGCGACGGCCAGCACCATGGCGATGGCAAACGACTCAAGCGTCATGCCCCAGGTTGCTAGCAGCGCGTCGATATAGTTCTGGCCATAGAGCGACCAGAGCTCGGAGAGACTCATGCGGACCTCCCGCCGATAAGGAAAGGGGCTCCCGTGTGTACGGAAGCCCCGACAACTCAGTGTGGAAACAGTTTAGCGCAATAAAGCGCATCGTGCGTTTCCGTATGGTTTCGTAGCGGCCGTTACTGGGCTCGCTGTCTAGGCGCCGATCTCGGGCAGCTCGGGAACGTTGGTGTCGCCCGTGCGATCGCCGATGCAGATCTGCCACAGCTCGGTCCAGGTGCCATCGTCCTCGATCTTCTTAAGGAAGTCGTTGACAAAGGCGACGCCGTCGGAATCGAGCGGCAGGCCGATGCCGTAGGGCTCTTTGCTGCCGAAGGGCTTGCCGGCGATCTTGTACTTACCGGGCTCGCGGACCAGGGCGCTCTGCTGCATGTTGTTGTCGATGACGTAGGCGTCAACGCGGCCCTGCTGAAGTGCCTGGCGGGCCTCCTCGTCGGTCTTGAACTCCTGCTGGCTGGCCTTGGGGGCGAACTCCTCCAGGATGGCGGGGCCGTTGGAGCCGGACTGGACGGCGACGTTCTTGTCGGCCAGGTCGTCGACGCTCTTGATGTCGTCGTTGTCGGCGAGCACCAGGATGGCCTGCTGGGTGTAGTAGTAGGGGCCGGCAAAGGAGACAAGCTTCTTGCGCTCATCGGTAATGGTGTAGGTGGCAAAGACGGCATCGACCTGGCCGTTCTGCAGGACGGACTCACGAGTGTCCGAGGTCACCTGGGTGATCTCGACCTTGTTCTCGCCCAGAATGTAGTTGGACAGGAGCTGCGCGATGCCGGCGTCGAAGCCACGGGTCTTGCCGTCCTTCTCGTTGAGGAGGGAGAAGAGCGTGGAGGTCTGAACGCCACCGATCTTAAAGACGCCGGCGTCCTTGACGGCCGTGGCCCAGGTGCTGGCGGCGATGGCGTCATCATCGGCCTTGGGGCCGTTGTCGACGAGCTTGTCGAATGCCTTGGCATCGAGCGTGGTGGAAGCCTCGGTGTCCTCGGGACTCTTGGAGGAGCCGGCGGCGGAACCCTTGTCGGCCTCGGCGCTGGTGTCGGAGCAGCCGGCAAGACCAAGGCCGGCGACGGTTGCAAAGGTGGCGGCGATGAAGCCACGACGGTCGAGAACGACCTGCTGGGAGAGGTTCTTGCTCATGGTAGAACACCTTTCTCAATAAAATCCCTAGCGGTTGAATAGAGTTATACCCTATCGCGCTCAAATGGGTCAACACGAAATAACTCAGAAACATACTTACCTTATGGGTAATTCTACCTACCAAAAAGGGACAGGTTTATTTTGGCAGGTTTTATCTAGGCAAACGTCAGTTATTGCAGCTGAGATAGCGTTTTGCGGACGGCATGGTCGCTCGCGGCGGTCGCTATAATGGCGGCAACGCGACATATGGCGGCCTGCCTCGCTGTTTTGTCTCAATCTGTAACATCTGCAGCCATTTTTGCCGAGTAACTGTTACAGATTGAGATTTTCTCTTTAGGGGGACTTGAGTGTCTCGATCTGTAACATCTGGACGGACAAAAGGTTTCTATCTGTTACAGATTGAGACAAACAACAGGGGCAAAGACGGTTTGTCTAGATCTGTAACAATTGGGCGAGGATTTGTCCTCTAGGTGTTACAGATCGAGACAATTGAGTTGGGAAAATAAAAACCTCCGCAGGGGTGCTTCCCTTGCGGAGGTTTTTCTACTCGTTCAGCAGGCGTACTGCTTCGGCGGCCATGTTCTCAATCGTCATGCCGTTCTGAGCAAGCAACTCGTTGGGGTCGTAGCGGTCGGGAAAGCCCTTGGCGATGCCAAAGGTGCGCGTGCGCACGGGCGTGCAGGACAAGTAGCACGCGACGCGCTCGCCCCAGCCACCGTCCAAGATGCCGTCCTCGAGGGTGACGACAACGCGATGCTCGGCGGCAAGGCCATCGAGAGACTCGCGGTCAAGCTCGGTTGCAAAGCGCGGGTTGACGAGCGTGGCCTCTATGCCGTATTCGGCAGCCAAGCGGTTTGTCACGCGCTCGCCCAGCTCAAAGAAATCGCCAAGCGCGAGCACGGCAACGTCGCGGCCCTGACGCACCACGTCGTAGCGAACGGCGCTGTAGTCGGTGTCCTCGGCGGGCGCCAAATCGGGGCGGCTAACCAGGCCAATGCCCGGAACGCGGATCGCCACGGGATGCTCGCGGTGGTCGAGCGACCAGCTCAGCATGGACAGGTATTCCTCCATGCAGGCCGGTGCCAGATAGCGCATGTTGGGAAGTCCGCCCAGCATGGATATATCAAAGAACGAGAGGTGCGTCTCGGATGTGGTGCCAAAGATCGACGCGCCAAACACCAGGATGGTTGCGGGGGTGTCGTTGAGGCACAGGTCGTGCCACAACTCGTCGTAGGCGCGCTGTAAAAACGTGCCGTACACACCAAAGACTGGCTTGGCGCCCGAGCGCGCAAGCGCGGTGGCAAAGGTCACGGCGTGCTCCTCGGCAATGCCCACATCGACGAACTGTTTGCCGGCCGCGGCGCGAAGCTCGGGTGTAAAGCCCATGATGTAGGGCGTGGCGGCCGTGATGCCCACGACCTGCGGATCGCGCTCGATGGCGGCGCTGAGCGCCTCGCCCGTAATGTCGGCATAGGTGCGCGGCGCAGGCTCGCTCGGATGGCCCGGGCAGAGCTTGCGCCCAGTAGTCATGTCAAACGGACCCACATGGTGCCAGCGCTCGGGGTCGCTCTGGGCTGGCTCAAAGCCCTTGCCCTTGGCGGTGGAGACATGCAGCACGATGGGATGATCGATATTGCGCAGTTCCTGCAGCGCGTCGACGAGGGCCAACACATCGTTACCGGCGTCCAGATAGCGGTAGTCGAGCCCCATCGCGCGGAAAACATTGCGCTCACAGGTGCCGTTGCTGGCGCGCAGTTCGGCCAGATTGCGATACAGGCCGCCATGGTTTTCGGCGATGGACTGGTCGTTATCGTTGACGATGATGATCAAGTTGCTGTCGAGCTCGGCGGCGTTGTTAAAGCCCTCAAACGCCAGGCCGCCCGAAAGCGAGCCGTCGCCAATAACGGTAATGACGTTATACGTGTCGCCCGCCAGGTCACGAGCGTGCGCAAGGCCGCAGCCCAGGCTCACCGACGTGGAGGTATGGCCCATGGCAAACAGGTCGTGCTCGGACTCGTCGGGATTGGCAAAGCCAGAAGCCTCACCATAACGCTCCGGATCGATATAGGTGTACGCGCGCCCCGTCAGCGCCTTGTGGGCGTAGGTCTGGTGCGAAACGTCAAAGACAATCTTGTCGATGGGGGAGTTAAACACGCGATGAAGCGCAACCGTAAGCTCAACGACGCCCAGGTTGGGGGCAACGTGCCCACCGACGGCGGCGGAGCTTTCGAGGATTGCCTGGCGGATCTCGCCGCAGAGCAGCGGAAGCTCGGCGCGGTCGAGAGCCTTGACGTCCTCGGGCGTTGTCGTTTGCGTAAGCAGCATCGTTGTGGGTTACTCCATGCGAATCGAGCGCCGGCGCTCCCTCGGCCGGCACAATTGCACAAAACAGTCTCGCACATTTTGGCGTTTGATATGTGACGGCGGCGCGGTAATTCGCCAACTGGTGGGACAAAACGTTTTGTCCGATGCCATACTGGTAGATTCGATGATGATTTATTCAATGCGTGCAGGCTGTGGCTTGTCGCCGTGTGTCGCTGGAAGGAGGCAGCATGTCCGATGTCGTTCGTGCCGAGAAAATCGCGCACGAGGTCGACTATGCCGCCCGTCAGCTCGCCCAGGCGGGTCGTCTGGACCTGACGCGCGAGTTTATCCAGCATGGCGACGTGACGGTATATGCACATGTGACTTCGGTAGCGCGGGCGAGCCTGTCCTTTGCCGAGCGCTTGGGCCGTGTCGGTATCTCCGTCGACCGCGGCTCGCTGTTGCGAGGGGCCCTGCTGCACGATTACTTTCTTTATGACTGGCACGATCCCGACCCAAGCCATCGGCTGCATGGCTTTCGGCATCCGTTTTTTGCCCTGGCGCGTGCGGAGGAAGATTTTGAGCTGACGTCGCGCGAGCGGAATATTATCGTGCGGCATATGTTTCCGCTGGTGCCGGTGCCGCCGACGTGTCGTGAGGCATGGATTGTGTGCCTGGCGGATAAATGGTGCGCTCTGCGCGAGACGGTCGCCGGCCGTCTGCCGCGCAAAGACGGCGCGAACGATTCGAACGAGGGCTCGAGCGACGGCTCGAGCAAAGATTCGAGTGAAAAGAGGAGAGGATAGACGGTGGGGACCGCGATCGACATGGCATTTGACGGCGCGACGCTTGCCGCCTGCCCGCTCTCGGCGCTGGTGCTCTCGTTTGCCTTCTACGGTTTTTGCGGTTGGGCATGGGAATCGACAGTCTGCGCCATGCTCAACCACGGGCGATTTGCCAACAGTGGCTTTTTGCTGGGGCCGTGCTGCCCTATCTATGGCGCGGGCGGCATTGCCTGCTGGCTGCTGTTGCGCGGAATTCCTGACGCGTCGAGCCAGTTTGTCGCCGCGGCGCTTGTGTGCAGCGTAATCGAGTACAGTGTGGGCCTTCTATTGGAAAAGACAACAGGCGCACGCTTTTGGGACTATTCGCACCTGCCGTTTAACTTGCACGGACGTATCTGCCTGTACTGGGCCTGCGCGTTTGGCCTGGGCGCGTTGTGCATTTGTCGTTTAGTGGAGCCGGCATTGCTGGGACTGCTTGGCCATCTGCCGGTGCTGATTGTGCGGCTGTCCGCCTTTATCGTCGCGGTTGCGATGATGGTCGACGCGGTGTTCTCTTTGGCCAGTTGGCGTCGCCTGTCCGATCAGCTGGAGCGTGTGCGCGCCGACCTTGCCGACCGCATCAATGAGTCGCTTGCCGATGCCTCGGACTCCATGCTCGAACGTATTCCCGATTCGACGATTGACTCGGTAGCGCAGACGCATATCCGTAGCCGCGCCGTTAACGCGTGGCTGGCCGAGCTGGGCGACGCGGCGCTCGATGCCCTGCGCGAGAAGGCTTCGATGCCGACGTTTATCTCGGATGGTGCTCGCGGCCTGGCGCTTGCCGCCCGCCGCGTCGCCGATGCCGCGCCGAGCATGCCGCGTCCGTCGCTCAGTCGTCGCCTTGCCGGTAAGCGCATGAGCCGTCCGGTGCCGAGTGTGTCGCTCAGCCGTCGCGACCTGCGCTTCTTCAATGCCTTCCCGCGTCTGCGCATCAATCGCTACGAAGGTGTCATTCGAGCAACTAATCTCCGCGACCGCGCCCACGAGCTGTTTCGGCGCTAGCCGGGAAGGGCACGCTCACGGCTCCCTTGCTCGCGTATTTCCCGTTCGTTTCGCGTCCGTTGCCGCGCCGTTTCCAAGATTGCGGCACCGTTTCCATTCGACAACGCAGCGTTTAACAACGCCGTATCTGGTCTACACCAGTTGCCCCTCGGCCGCATTATGGGCGCCGACAACGTTCATGCGACCAAAGGGGAGCGAATGTACGATACGGGATCGACAACGTTTATGCTCATCTGCACCATGCTCGTGTTTTTAATGACACCGGGTCTGGCGTTTTTCTATGGTGGCCTGTCCAGGCGCAAAAATGTCATCAACACCATGCTTATGTGCTTTGGCGCCATTGGCCTGGTTGGTGTGCTGTGGATTGTTGCCGGCTGGTCGCTGGCCTACGGCGGCGACGGCTCGAGCCCGTTTATTGGAGGCCTTGACCAGCTGCTGTGCCTGCCGGTGCTCAACCAGGTGCTGCAGGCGGCCGAGGGCAATGCTGCGGACGGTGCCGTCTACCCTCAGATCATCAACATCGCCTTCCAGATGGCATTTGCCATGATCACGGCTGCTATCGTCACGGGCAGCCTGGCCGGCCGCGTTAAGTTTGGTGCCATGACGGCCTTCCTGGGCATTTGGCTGCTCGTGGTCTATGCGCCGCTCGCCCACATGGTCTGGGGCGGTGAGGGTTCCTTTATCGGCGACATCATCGGCGCGCTCGACTTTGCGGGCGGCGACGTGGTGCACATCTCGTCCGGTCTGACGGGCCTGATTCTCTGTTTAATGCTCGGCCGTCGTCGCGGCTTTGGCATGGTGAGCTACCGCCCGCATAACGTGCCGTTTGTGGCGCTGGGCGCCGGCCTGCTTTGGTTTGGCTGGTTTGGCTTTAACGGCGGCAGCGAGTTTAAGGCCGACGCCGTGGCCGCGCTCGCCATCCTCAACACCGTGACGGCCAGCGCGGCGGGCATGGTCTCGTGGCTTGTCGTCGAGCGCGTGCATACCGGTCGCCCCACGCTGGTGGGTGCCAGCACCGGTCTGGTTGCGGGCCTTGTGGTGGTCACGCCGGGTGCGGGCTTTGTCGAGCCGTGGGCGGCGCTGGTCATGGGCCTGATCGTATCACCTGTCTGCTACCTGGCTATCAGCCATCTTAAGACCAAGTTTGGCTACGACGATGCGCTCGACGCGTTTGGCTGCCACGGCATCGGCGGCATCTTGGGCGGCGTGCTCACGGGCCTGTTCTGCGTGCCGGAGCTCTCGTGGACCGGTAAGGGCGGCCTGTTCTACACGGGCGACGTGTCGCTGCTCATCTCGCAGATCTTGGGCATTGTGGTGACAGTCGCTATTGTGCTGGTGCTCGATTTGGTGATCGCCGCGGTGGTCAAGGCGCTGTTCCATGGCGGCCTGCGCGTGGACGAGGCAGACGAGGCGCTGGGCTTGGATGCGAGTCAGCACGGCGAGAGCGCGTATCCCTCGTTCTCCGGGCTCGATTAGCAGCTTCCCCAAGCACCGCACCTTGCCGTTCAATCGTCGCGCGGCTTTCCCAGGCACCCGACCTTACCCCTCAAACCGTCGCTTGCGTACCGAAGTACGCGGCGCTCCTCTTTCGGGGTAATCTCGGGCACCTCGAAAACCCGCGTCGTTGAATGGCAATTCATTTCTTTTATTGGGAGGAATTCATTATGAAAAAGATCACGGCTATCGTGCGTCAGGAAAAGCTTGAGGTTCTTAAAGATGCGCTGTTTGCTGCCGATGTTCGTGGCATGACTATTAACCAGGTGCAGGGCTGCGGCGCGCAGCATGGCTGGAAGGAATACGTGCGCGGCAACGAGTTGCTAGTCAACACGATCCCTAAGGTACAGTTCACCCTTATCTGCGCCGATGAGCATGTCGACGGAATTGTCGACATCATCTGCAACGCCGCCCGCACCGGCGCCGTCGGCGACGGCAAGATCTGGGTCGAGCCGGTCGAGGAAGTTATCCGCATCCGCACCGGCGAACACGGCCCCGCCGCGGTGTAGAATCGACCGCCTGACGGGTGTGCCTCTCTTGGGGCGCGCCCGTTCTCGTCTACAATATCGTGCAGACGAAGGAGAGGCATGCCCATGATCAAGATGTTTGCGAGCGACTTAGACGGAACGCTGCTGAACGCCCTGCACGAGGCAGACGGGACCATCCGCCGTGCCATTCGCGAGCTGACCGAAGCTGGCCTGCATGTGGTTCCCGCGACCGGGCGCTCGACGCTGCCGATCGGCGAGCATGGCTTTACGGGCCTGGCGCTTGACGCCTGCTGCTCCAATGGGTCCATCGTACGCAACAGCCATGGCGAGGTGCTCAAGACCTGGACCATCGACCCGCAGGTTACCGAGGAGCTGCTCAAGGCGTTCCCGGACATTTGCTTCGACTGCTCCACGCCCGATGGCATGTTCTCGAGCGGATCGTTCGAGATGCACCAGGCGGGCTTTAAAAAGGACAGTCCTATCAAGCGCATCGTGATGCGCGGCATGCGTGCACGTGGGGGGTATCACGAGGAGCAATATTTCGACCAGTCGATCGGTGACATCCTGCGCCATGACGTATGCAAGATCAATTGTCGCGTGACCTCGCCCGAGCTGGAGCGCGACCTTAAGGCGTATTTGGCCGAGCGCTCGGACCGCGTGGTCAACGCGCCGTTCGATCCGGTGATGTTCGAGATCACGGACGTGGCGTGCAACAAGGGTGAGAGCGTGGCCTGGTTGGCGGGCTACTACGGCATTGCCGAGGACGAGGTCGCGGTTTACGGCGACGGCGGCAACGACATCGCCATGCTCAAGCGCTTCCGCCACAGCTACGCGACCAAAAACGGCAGCGATGCCGCCAAGGCCGCCGCGAGCGCAACTATCGGCAGCTGCATGGTCCATGCCGTCCCCAAACACATGCTTGCCACCATGCATAAGCAAAATTCCCGCACCATCATCGAATAATGTGACAAAGGGACTGCCCCTTCGTCGCATCCAAATATTGCCTTTACGTGTTGATACACACGGTGTGCAATAATACTCGCACTGTGCAATAGCGCACAGGCAGAGTAACAAGGAGGACGCTTGTCCCAGCTCGAGAAATGCGATCGCCGGTCCCTTCGCTCGCAGCGTGCCCTTCGCCAGGCACTTGCCAGCGAACTAGCCGAAAGCGGCGATCTTTCGCGCATTAACGTCGCGTCGCTCACCGAGCGTGCTGGCCTCACGCGCCGTACGTTCTATTCGCACTACCGCGATATCCCCGACTTTATCAATCAAATCGAGGACGGCTTGCTGGCCGAGATCCGTGAGCGTATTGAGCTCATCACCGCAGCTCGGCTGCCCGATCTCTATCACAACATCGATGAGCTCGAGCCGGCGCCCGGTTCGGTTGAGCTACTGCGTTATCTTGCGGCCAACCGCGACTTGATCGGTGCGCTGCTGGGTCCGGGCGGCGACCAGGCCTTCATTAAAAGGATTATCGACACCGCACGTGAGGCTGTGGTGCCGCGTGCACAGACGGGCATTTTGGGCCTGGCGCTGGGCACGTTCTTTGACTACTACGTCACCTACGTCGTGAGTGCCGAGGTCGGCATGATTCAGCGCTGGTTTGAGCGTGGGCTCACCGAATCGCCCGAGGCCATGGCGCGCATGATGACGGTGCTCGCTTTTGTGCGTCCTGGTGACCTGTATGGCCAACCCATCGATATCAACGTGCCGGAGTACGGCATGAAGCTATTGAACTTGCAGCTCGAGGACGCGGCCGACACCCCCGCAACCGTCGAGTCCAACAACTAAGAGGAGAGACAATGAGCAAACTCGTCGAGGGCATCAAGGACCGCATGGTCGCCGCCGCACGCGAGGCTGCGCCCACCGTGGTGGACGCCGCGCAGAAGGCCGCGACCGCGGCTGCCGAGAAAGTTGCCGAGGCAGTTGCCGATGCCAAGAACTCGGTAGGGGAGACGTCCGTCGCTAGCGAGCCCGCAGCCACCGCCCACGCCCCCGAAGGCGCAATCTTCAACCCCGAGGCCGCCCACGGCAACCTGCACCTGGGCATCGATGTGGGCTCCACCACCGTTAAACTCGCCGTGCTCAACGATGACAACCAGATCGTCTACGCCAAGTACCAGCGCCACCACACCGACGTCCGCGCTTGCGCCCGCGACCTGTTCGAGGGCGCTGCGGCCGTGCTGCCGACGGCCCAGATGACCTGCGCCATTACCGGCTCGGGCGGTCTGCTGCTGTCCCAATGGCTCGACCTGGAGTTTGTCCAAGAGGTCATCGCCAGCAAACGCGCCGTCGAGACCCTCATCCCGGCCACCGATGTCGCCATCGAGCTGGGCGGCGAGGACGCCAAGATCATCTACTTCGATAACGGCATCGAGCAGCGCATGAACGGCACCTGTGCCGGCGGTACGGGTGCGTTCATCGACCAGATGGCAACCCTGCTGCACACCGACGCCAGCGGCCTTAACGAACTCGCGGCCAACGCCACCACCATCTATCCCATCGCCAGCCGCTGCGGCGTTTTTGCCAAGACCGACGTGCAGCCGCTGCTCAACGAGGGCGCCCGCCCCGAGGACGTGGCCGCCTCCATCTTCCAGGCTGTCGTGACCCAGACCATCTCGGGCCTGGCGTGCGGCCGTCCCATCCGCGGTAACGTCGCCTTCCTGGGCGGCCCGCTGCAGTATCTCTCCGAGCTGCGCCATCGCTTCTACCTCACGCTCAACCTGGACGAGGAGCACCGCATCGTGCCCCAAAATGCTCACCTGTTTGTGGCGAGCGGTGCCGCCATGGCGCACGAGTCCAATAAGCTCAGCACGTTCCCGCAGCTCATCGAGGCCATCGATGCCCTGGGTGACACACAGGGCGCCGAGGTCGAGCGTCTGGATCCGCTCTTTGCCACCGACGAGGACTTTGCCGAGTTCAAGACCCGCCACGACACCGAAGTCGTCCCCAAGGGCAAGCTCGAAGGCTACACCGGTCGCGTGTTCATCGGTATCGACGCCGGTTCCACCACCATGAAGGCCGCGCTTGTGGGTGAGGACGGCCAGTTGCTGCATACCTGGTACGGCAATAACAACGGTGACATCCTGGGTACGGCCAAGGTCATCATGGCCGATTTCTACAACCACATCCCCGCCGGCTGCACCATCGGCCACGTGACCACCACGGGTTACGGCGAGGCGCTGCTCATCGAGGCCCTCAAGGCCGACTCCGGCGAGATCGAGACCGTCGCGCACCTGCGCGGAGCCAAGGCATTCCTGCCCGGCGTCGAGTTTATCCTGGACATCGGCGGCCAGGACATGAAGTGCCTGCGCGTCAAGGACGGCGTTATCGAGCACATCATGCTCAACGAGGCCTGCTCGTCGGGCTGCGGTAGCTTTATCGAGAGCTTCGCCGTCTCTATGAACATGGACGTGCGCGCGTTCGCCGACGCCGCCATCCATGCCAAGGCTCCGGTGGACCTGGGCAGTCGCTGCACGGTCTTTATGAATTCGCGTGTTAAGCAGGCGCAAAAGGAAGGCGCCACGGTGGGCGACATCGCGGCCGGTCTGTCCTATTCCGTCATTAAGAATGCCCTGTTCAAGGTCATTAAGCTGCGCGATCCCAAGGAGATCGGAAGCCAGGTGATCGTCCAGGGCGGCACCTTTATGTCCGATGCCACGCTGCGCGCGTTTGAGCAGCTCACCGGCGTTCACGCCGTGCGTCCCGACATCGCCGGCTGCATGGGCGCCTATGGTGCGGCCTTGCTCGCCCGCGATCGCGCTGGCGCCGACGGCACCTCGACCATCCTTTCGGCCGAGGACATCGCGCACCTCACTGTGACGCAAAAGCACGTCCGCTGCGGTCGCTGCTCCAACAACTGCCAGCTCACCGTCAACGACTTTGGCGGCGGTAGGCGCTTCATTACCGGCAACCGCTGCGAGAAGGGCGCCGGCCACAAAAAGCAAAAGACCGAGGCCCCTAACCTCTTCAAAAAGAAAAACGAGTTGCTCTTTAATCGCGAGGTGCTGAGCCCCGACGAGGCCCCGCGCGGCACCGTGGGTATCCCGCGCGCACTCAACATGTACGAGAACTACCCCTTCTGGCACGCGTTCTTTACGCGCTTGGGCTTTAGCGTGCAGCTGTCCGACCAGTCGAGCAAGAAGACCTACCAGGCGGGCATCGAGTCCATGCCGTCCGAGAGCGTGTGCTATCCGGCCAAGATGAGCCACGGCCACGTGATGAACCTTATCGACCGCGATGTCGACTTTATCTGGATGCCGTGCGTGCGCTGGGAGCGCAAGGAGGATCCGACGGCTGGCAATTGCTATAACTGCCCCATCGTCATGAGCTACCCCACGGCGCTGGCGCTCAACATCGACGAGATCCGTGAGCAGAACATCGAGTTCCTGTACCCGTTTGTGCCCTATCACGACAAGACCGAGCTCAAGCGCCGCTTGTACCAGGTGCTTGCCGTCGACCGCGTGGCCGATGCTGAGGCCGGTCGCGGTCGCGTGCGCGGTCCCAAGATCACGCGCTCCGAGGTCGATGCCGCCGTCAACGCTGCCTTTGAGGCCGATGCACGCTTCCACGAGGACATCCAGACCATGGGCGAGGAGACCCTTAAGTGGGTCGAGGACCACGGCGGTCACGGCATCGTGCTCGCCGGCCGCCCCTACCACAACGACCCCGAGATCAACCACGCCCTGCCCGAGCTTATCTCGAGCTTTGGCTTTGCGGTCTTTACCGAGGATTCGCTTGCGCACCTGGTGAAGCCCGAGCGCCCCATCCGCGTCGTCGACCAGTGGATGTACCACAGCCGCCTGTACGCCGTCGCCCGTTTTGTGACGATGCGCAACGACCTGGACCTGATCCAGCTCAACTCTTTCGGCTGCGGCCTGGACGCTCTGACTACCGATCAGGTGCAGGAGATTCTGGAGGCCAGCGGCAAGATCTATACCGTGCTCAAGATCGACGAGGTGTCCAATCTGGGCGCCGCGCGCATCCGCATCCGCTCGCTCATGGCCGCGCTTAAGGACCAGGAGGCCGAGCGTTTGGCCGAGGCCGCGGCCGCGGGCGAGACCTACGAGCAGGGCGATGCCGCGCCGGTGGCTCCCTCCACGGATGCCCCCGCATTCGCGAGCCGCAAGTACACGTTCGAGGCTCAGCGCGAGAGCGCATCGACCGCGTGGCCCAAGGTGCCCTTTACCGAGCAGATGCGCGAGGAGGGCTACACCATCCTGTGCCCGCAGATGGCGCCGATCCACTTTGACCTGGTCAAAGAGGTGTTCCGCGGTGCCGGCTACAACTTGGAGCTGCTGCCCTCGACCGATCACGACGCCGTCGAGGCCGGCCTGCGCTATGTGAACAATGACATTTGCTATCCGTCCATTTTGGTGACCGGCCAGATTATGGAGGCCATCGAGAGCGGCCGGTACGACCTGTCCAAGACGGCCGTGGTTATCAGCCAGACAGGCGGCGGCTGCCGTGCCACCAACTACATCGCACTCATCCGCAAGGCCCTGCGCGAGAGCGGCCACCCCGAGATTCCGGTGATCTCGCTTTCGGCGGTGGCGCTCGGTGAGGACAACCCCGGCTTTAAAATTACGCCGGCGCTGCTTAAGCAGGCAGTCTACGCGGTGCTCTTTGGCGACGTGATGATGCAGATGCTTTATCGCTGTCGTCCATACGAGGCTACGCCCGGTGCCGCCAACGCACTCTACGAGGAGTACATGGCGCGCGCCCGCAAGCTGGCGCCCAAGTTCAACCGCCACAACTACACCAAGCTGTGCCGCGAGGCCATCCGCGCGTTCGACACCATGCCGCTCGTGGGTGAGGGCACCAAGCCGCGCGTGGGCGTGGTCGGCGAGATCTTGGTCAAGTTCCACCCCACAGCCAACAACCACGTGGTCGACGTTATCGAGCGCGAGGGCTGCGAGGCCGTGGTGCCGGGCCTGCTCGACTTCTTCCTGTACTCCATGAGCAACGCCGAGCTGCAGAAGGATGAGCTCGGAAGCTCTGCAACCACGCGCGCTGGTATGCAGGCGCTCATCAAGCTCGTGGACTGGATGCGTACGCCGGTGGAGGAGCTGCTCCAAAAGTCCCGCCGCTTTGAGGCGCCCGAGCGCATCGGCACCATGGCGGACAAGGCCCGTACGGTGCTTTCGGTGTGCAACAACATGGGCGAAGGCTGGCTGCTCACGGCCGAGATGCTCGACCTGATTGACCATGGCGCGCCCAACATCATCTGCACGCAGCCCTTTGCGTGCCTGCCTAACCACGTGGTGGGCAAGGCCGTGATCAAGGAGCTGCGCCGTCAGCACCCCGAGAGCAACATTGTCGCGGTGGACTACGACCCCGGCGCGTCCGAGGTCAACCAGCTCAACCGCATTAAGCTCATGATCAGCGTGGCCAAGGAAAACATGCGCGCCGGTAAGGGCTTTAAGCTCGAGAAGGTGGCGCCGCTCGCGATGGACGAGGTCACCGGCCAGATGCGTGACCATGGTGGCTGCGTGAGCTGTGGCTCGGCCAGCGAGGAGGCCGTTGCATCGGTCGCCAAGCGTCTGGGACGCGGCATTAAGAAGTAGTTGGCCTGCTATGCGCTAGATATGAGGCAAACGGGTGGCAGCCGTACCGGCTACCACCCGTTTTTGCTGGACATATGTTGCGTAAATCGTTTTGTTGCAGCATTCTGTGCACTCGAATTTCGGAAGTGCGGGGAAAACGCGAACCTCCTGAGCACACCGCCTTTTTAGACTCTCGCGACCTGCGGTTTTGTTGTAAAAAAAGCCAGTCTGGTCGGCGAACCCCGATTTTTCCCCGCACTTCCGAAAACAGCGGTTCAGCAGCGCCAAAAAATGCCCTCAAAATCGAGAGTTAATGAACAGGTGTAGCCGTTCGCCGCAAATTACCGTCCGTTTATGGAACCCACCCCCAGCGCGCGTCATCCTTACGGTTGAATAAATACACATCCATGGAATTACGTAAGAGAGGACTGTTCCTATGAGCTACAAGACCGTTTGTGTTGCCGGTGGCGGCGTGTTGGGAAGCCAGATTGCCTTTCAGGCTGCCTACTGCGGCTTCGATGTGACGATCTGGCTGCGCAGCGAGGGCAGCATCGGCCGCACTCAGCCCAAGATCGATCATGTGCGCGAGGAGTACATCGCGGCTATCGAGGGCATGGCGGACGGCACGGGCGAGTGGTGTGCCGGTATCGCCGATAGCGACCAGCCCTTCGACAAGGAGGCGGCGCTCGCCGCCGTCGAGCGTGCCTACTCCACACTCAAGCTAGAGCTCGATCTTGCCAAGGCAGTGGCCGACGCCGATCTGGTTATCGAGTCGATGGCCGAGGACACCCAGGCAAAGATCGACTTCTACAAGAAGCTCGCCCCGGTTCTCCCGCAAAAGACCGTTGTCGTGACGAACTCCTCCACGCTGCTGCCGAGCACTTTTGCCAAGTACACCGGCCGCCCCGAGAAGTACCTGTCGCTGCACTTTGCCAACTCCATCTGGAAGAACAACATGACCGAGGTCATGGCTCAGGACCAGACCGACAAGCGCTATTTCGATGAGCTCGTCGACTTTGCTAGCGACATCCGTATGCTTGCCCTGCCCGTCAACAAGGAAAAGAACGGCTATCTGCTCAATTCCATGCTGGTGCCGTGGCTGCTTTCGGGCCTTGATCTGTACGTCTCGGGCGTCAGCGACCCCAAGAGCATCGACCTCGCATGGACGCGCGGCACTGGCGCGCCCAAGGGCCCGTTCCGCGTGTTCGACACCGTGGGCATCCAGACGGCCTACAACATCGTCATGCAGTATCAGAAGGTGCCGGGCTTGGTGAGCCCGCTGCTCAAAAAGATGATGATGCCCTACAACTTTAAGGCCATGGCATCCGTCCTCAAGCAGATGCTCGACGAAGGCAAGCTGGGCGAAAGCTCGGGCGAGGGCTTCTTCAAGTACTAAAAAGATTCCTCGGCAACATTGAGAAACGTATCTTTTGCATTGTCAGTGCGCCGCATGGCCCGTGTGCCATTTTGGCGCATGACGCAAATGCAACTGATGCGTGGGGATAGAGGGGAACGGCAATGGATCGGCAAATCGTGCTTAAGCAGGATATCCTCGACGCGCTCTCCGCCGTCGGTATGTGCGCGGGGCAGACGGTTATGGTCCATTGCTCGCTCAGCGCACTTGGATATGTGTGCGGCGGCGCTCAACCAGTGATCGAGGCGCTGCTCCAGACGGTGGGCGAAACCGGCACCGTCATGATGCCGACGCAATCATGGAAAAACTTGGACCCCGAGAGCGGCGTTCATTGGCAAGAGCCCCAAGAATGGTGGCAGTTGATTCGCGATAACTGGCCTGCCTATGACAAGCGCATCACGCCCACCAACACGATGGGAGCCGTAGCCGAAATGTTTCGCACGTGGCCGGGTACGCTCAGGAGCGATCACCCGGCGCGTTCGGTGGCGGCAAATGGCCGGCATGCGCAGTTCCTGACGGAGAACCACGACCTAAGCAATATCTTTGGCAACGGATCGCCCATCGCTCGCCTGTACGATTTGGACGGCTACGTGCTGCTTGTGGGCGTGGGCTACGACAAGAATACGTCACTGCATTTAGCAGACGCCCGTGCACAGTACCCCCGCAAACACGACTGCGTTGAGCACAGTGCGGTCATGGAAAACGGCCGACGCGCATGGAAGGAATACCGCACGCTCTATGTCGACGGCGAGGACTTCGACGAGATCGGCGCTGCTTTTGAGCGGGAATGTACGGTCAGCACCGCGCCGCTCGGCAACGGGACAATCCGCTTTATGCGCCAACGTGAACTTGTCGACTTTGCCGTGGACTGGATCGAGCACCATCGCGGCCGCTCCGATTGATCACTTGGGAGCGGAAGGGTTGCGGATTCCCTTCGCGCCCCGCGTTTCCGTATCGCTACAAGCTTTAACTTGCATTAAGGGGCGTTTGTTAAACTGCGAGTCATAATTAGACAGGGCTGGGCAAACGCCGTGGTATATGAGGGAACAACAATGGTATTCAAAGACGGTAACGATATGGAATTGAGTGACAAGGACAGCAGACTGTTTTCGCGTCGAGCGGCTCTTGCGGGTGCGGCGGGCGCGCTGGCGCTTGCCGGGACAGGGCTCATGGGCTGCTCGGTCGGCGGGGCCGGCACGGGCGCCGCATCTACTGCGAGCAACGAGCTCACTGACGAGCAAAAGAAACTCCACAAGCAGATTGTCGCGACCTACGACGTCGAGAAGCAGGCGGCCATCAAGGAGCGGCTCGATGCCGAGTACGCTGACGGCGGCTACAACGAGACTACTCCGTTTATCGCGCAGGATCCCTTTGGCACCGATACCCTGAGCTGCTACGTTCGCTTTGCGACAACGGATTCCGTAACCGTCTCCTACAAGGTCGCCGGTCGCAAAAAGACTGGTGACACGCCCAAGGTCGCCGCGTTTTCCCATACGCCCCACGGCGGCGACGCGCCGGCCACGGAACACGAGTTCAAGGTCATCGGCCTCATTCCCAACCACAAAAACACGGTAACCATCATTTGCACGGCACAAGATGGTATCAGCCGCACCTCGACGTTCACGGTCAAGACGCCGGCTCTCAAAGGCGAGGAAGAAGAGCAGCTCGCCGTCACGTCGGGGGAGTCCAATACGCCGCTTGCCGATGGTCTCTTTACTATTCTGGGCAACGACTCGTCCAAGCTCGACTTTATGTACCTCTACGACAACGACGGCCAGATTCGCGGCGAGGTGCCGATTGTCGGCTACCGCAGCCACCGCCTGCTGTTCCCGGGCGACGGCAGCATGATCATGAGCGTCTCGACTACCAAGATGGCCCAGATCAACGCCATCGGCCAGGTGGTAAACGTCTGGAGCACGGGCGACTACGAGCTACACCACGACTACGCTTTCGATGACGATGGCAACCTGCTGGTGCTGGCGAGTCACGCCGGCTCCGAAGCCGATTTGGACGTCGATCGCGCGGCTGCCAAAAAAGATAAGGATGATCGCGTTAATGTAGAGGACCTCATCATTAAGGTCGACATAACAACAGGTGACGTCTCTCTCGTCGTGGACCTGGGCGATATATTCCCCGACCTCAAGGCAAGCGCCAAGGTTGCCTCGGACGGCGACCTGGATTGGATTCACATCAACACGATCCAGTGGCTCGGCGGCGGCACCGTTTTGCTCAGCTCGCGCGAGACCTCAACGGTCATCAAGCTCACGGATATCTACGGTACGCCTACGGTCGATTGGCTTATGGGCTCGCCAGAGTTTTGGGCCGGCTCGGGCTTTGAGGACAAGTTGCTGCAGGCTCAAGGCGATTTTTCGCTCAACGCAGGCCAGCATAGTGTGACCTATCTGCCAAACGACGAGACGACCGCGACTGGTCGCTACCAGGTGCTGCTATACGACAACAACTTTGGTGTTGCCGAGAGCTATCCCAAGTTTGACTGGGGCCAGCTGGGCGCTGCGGTAGTGACCGACTACAGCAAAGGAACGCATTCGTTTGGGCGCATTTTTACGGTGGACGAGACCACGCGCACCTACGAGCTTGTGGACCAGATCGCAGTGCCGTTCTCAGGTTACGTAAGTAGTGCGCAGCGCGTCGGCGATTCGAATAGCATGCTCGTGGCATCGGGCATAGCCAAGACCTTTGCCGAGTACGATCGCTATGGACTGCCCATTGCCTCGTACGAGATGGAAGCCGAGAAGTACATCTACCGCGTGTACAAGTACGAGCTGTAGCGCTGCGCTTGGCTGTGCCTGTGCCCCGCGGCTGCGCGCGCTCGTACCGGGCCTACCTCACGTTCCGCATCACTCCACGTCAAACTCCACGCGATCGAGTTCGGGTACGTTGAGGTCGATGAGCTTGCGGGCAACACGGCGGTCGTGCGCCCCGAGCGTCTCGCTTGTCGTTACGCGAGCGACAGTCTGGCGCTCGACAACGCCCTCCTTGTCGCCCTCGGTAGCCGAGGTCTCGACGGCGACGGTGTAATCCTTAAAGCCCGGCAGCACCGCCGCAAGTTCGCGCGTGGTTTCAGTGACGCCGTAGCCGTCTTGCACGCCGGCCTGCGCCGAGCCAATAGACCCCGCCGTCATAATAATGCAGGGGATGGCAAAGATCACCGTGCCCACGATGATGCGGCGGCGCACCTTGCGCGATAGCTCGTTGACCTCGGCGTTTTCTTCAGCAGTCACAATACCGTCGCCGTTCAGGTCGCGCTTGAGCGGCACGCGCAAAAGAAGCAGCACGGCTTCGGCAGCCAGTGCGATAAAGACCACGTTGACGCCAAACTCATAAAGCGCCGAGAGAAACAGTGACCCGCTTGCAATGGCGATGCCATAGCCCGCCGCGCACAGGGGCGGCATGAGCGCGGTCGCCACGGCCACGCCGGCGATAAGCGTGGCAGGTTCCTGGTCACGCGAGTTGCCCAGCCCGCCCGCAAAGCCGCCCGCGAGCGCGACGGCAAGGTCCCACACAGTGGGCGTCGAGTTGTCGATGATGGCGGCCGTGGTGGTGCCAAGGGGCGAGAGCTTAAAATACAGCGTAGACGTGATCAGACAAAAGGCCATCTGTAGCGCGAGGCCGGCGACGGCCTCGACGGCAATCTCGCGGTCGAGCGTGGCGATGCCATATGCCATGGCAAGGACCGAGCCCATGAGTGGGCAGATGAGCATGGCGCCCACGATGGCAATGTCCGAGTCGATATCGAGGCCGATGCTCGCGATGAGCATAGCGATGATGAGGATGCATAAGTGCGAGCCGGTCAGCCGCGCCCCGTTTACAAAGCGCTTGCGAATCACGTGATAGGGCGCGCGACCCTCGCGAATGTTGAATGCGCGCTTTAGGAAGCGGCCGGTGTTCTCCAGGGCCTCACTATGGGCAGGTCGAATGCCGTGGCGCCGGTGATGGCGTTTGCGTAGTCGCTTGATCTGTTGTTTGTCGAGTTCCATGTCCACCTCGTATTGCCGCAGGAACGCGGGTGCGCTCGCAGCATGTACTCTACACCGTGGCGGGCGGGGTGGTCATCTTGACGTGAAACTTAGACGAGCAGGTAAGGGGGACGTCAAATGCGGTTGCGGCCGAGTGTTTCGACAGATACAGAGCGCGGGGCCGGATGGTCTCCGGCCCCGCGCTCTGTACGGGTACATTGTTGTTGGGTTTAGCCCAGCAGACTCAGGCCGACGGAGACAAACGCCAGGATAACACCAACGACGGACTCGCCTCCCAACAGGCCGCTGGCGACGACCAGGCCCTGCTCCTGGAAGGCAGCATCCTTGGAAGCCTTCTCTTTGCCCGAAAGACCGGAACCGGCGTCGCGGTGGGCTGCCCACTTGTCGTAGGCGAGCTTGGCGCAGGAGCCCAAGAAGGCCGTGAGCGACATGTAGAACGGCAGGTACACGCCCAGACCGATCATCATGGCCGGAATGCCGAGCCAATACATGACGATGCCGGCGATAAAACCGCCTGCGAACCACGGCACGCTCGGGATGCCCGAGACCATGGTGGCGACTACGCTTGCCTGCGCGGCCACAAAGCTCTTGTCGGGACCAAAGGCGTCCGGACCATAGGCGGTGACGAGCGCGACCATGACGGCGGCAGCGACCAGTGCGCCCACGATGCCGCCGATGGCCTGGCCGATCCACTGTGCGCGCGGGTTGGTGCCCAGCACGGCGCCGGCCTTAAAGTCGTTCATGACGTCGCCCGCAAGGCCGCACGCCACGGCCACGATGCCGGCGATAAAGAACAGCTTGACCTGCGCAATCTGCGCGAAGGCCGCTACGATGAGCATGACGATGAGGCCAAAGATTTCCATGGGGTCGATACCCGTCTGGCCGCAGCTCTGCGCACTCATGATGGTGGTGACAAAGGTGAACAGCGTGACGATGACGGCTGGGACGGGGCCAAGGTCGAGCGCGATGGCGATGATCACGGCGATGGCGGCGGTGCCCAGGCCGATGATGCCGGCGTCGAGCTTAAGCGAGCCCGAGATGAGCGACTGCTCGTCGGTGTCGGTGGAGCTGTCGGCGGCAAGACCGCGGACGATACCGGCGACCTGCGGCAGGATGTCTTTGAGGACGACGGCGACGCCAAAGCCCATCATAAGGCCCATACCTAAGGACTTGACGATACCCTGCGCGGTCACAATATCGAACAGGCCGGCAGCGGTGCCGCCGACGATAATGCCAAAGTTGCCCAGCAGCGCGCCGGCAAACCAGAAGGCGACGGGGGCAAAGCCCACCAAAAAGCCGATGGACAGCAACATGGGCGAGTTGTAGATGGCAAAGGTCACGCCGGGGATATTGAGCGTGCACAGCATGCTGGGCACCACGCCCAGGGCGTCGCGCAGCACGCTATAGATGCCTGCGATGGCCATGGAGCCAAAGAGCTGCTTGCCGGTCTTGCCGCCGGCCTCGGTAGCACGCAGGGTCTGGGCTGCGGCGTTGCCGGTGGGAAACTCCAGCGCGGCGTCCACGATAAAGTGACGGTGGATGAGCGCCGTTGCCAGAAGGCCCAAAATGGTGCCGGCGAGCGCCACGATAAACATGTCGAGCCAGCTGATCTGGTCGGCATAGCCCAGCATCCAGGCGCCCGGGATGGTAAACGCCAGGCCGCCGGCGACCATGGCACCCGCGGACATGATGGTGTGGGTAACGTTGGCCTCGTTGAGGCTGGCATTGCCCATGAGCTTAAGGAAGAACAACGAGATGACGGCAGCGAAAATGATCGGCCAGGGGAGGGCGCCCATCTTGAGGGCCGTGTAGGCCGAGCTTGCCGTGATAATCACGCAGCCAAGGGCGCCGATGACGACGCCGCGCAGCGTGAGTTGACCGCGCATAGAAGTGCGGTTCGAGGGATTGCCCATATAGAACTCCTTTGCGTATATCCGCTTCCCCCGAAAGCGCCGCTACGGATACGGCGCGGGAAGTCGGGTTACCAAGGGCCGCCGCGTGAGCTCGCGCACGACTGCGCATCAGTATAGCGGCAAGGTAGTCATTTTGGGACGGGGCTATTTTAGCTACCCTTTGACAGTCGACGAATTATCTGGGATTGGGGCAAATATCATCCGACATATTGGGGTAGCTAAAATAGCCCCGTCCCAAAATGACTACCTGGGATGGCTGGTTCGGGTAGGCGATATACTGCTGGGCAGACGAAAGGAGCGCCGACGATGCTTAATGGGTGCGCATATATATTGACGGTCGACGTGGGCAACACGTTCATTCGCTTTGGTCTGTTTGCCGAGGATTCGGCCGCGGCGCAGGAATGCCCGCTTGCGACGTGCGAGATCACGACGCCGCCGAGCGTTACGGCCGATGAGGCGCGTATGAGGCTCGCGCGGGTCATGGGCGCACTGGCAGCCGATGCGGGCATGCCTGGTGTGCTCGTTCCCGCGGCAGCAGTGCTGAGTTGCGTGGTGCCGGCGCTCGAGCGCCCGTGGAAGGCGGCACTTTCCCGTACCTGCACGGGGCGCGTGCTCACCGTGGGGCCAGGACTTAAGACCGGCATGCCCGTGCATTACGACGACCCGGCCGAGATCGGTCCCGATCGCATCGCCGACGCCGTGGCGGCCCGTGCCGTCTACGGCTCTCCGTGCATCGTGATCGACCTGGGCACTACGACCAATATCGAGGTCATCGATGCACGCGGAACCTTTGTCGGCGGTGTTATCGCGCCGGGGCTGGCGCTCGGCGCTCGCTCGCTCTCGGCCGCTGCGGCGCGCCTGCCGCAAGTCGAGCCCTCGGCACCCACGCATGTGATCGGTCGCAACACGCGCGAGGCCATGCGCTCGGGCGTGGTCTTGGGCGAGGTGGCCCGTATCGACGGCATGCTCGACATGGTGCTTGCCGAGATGCGCTCGACCAAGGCGGCAGGCGAGGGCAGCGTGCCCATTGTCATCACCGGCGACGATGCCGAGGCGCTCGCGGCGTTGGTCGGCCACAGCCTGACGGTAGACGACGCGCTGACGCTGCGGGGTCTCGCCGAGCTGTACCGCATCAACCAAAAGCCTCGCCGCGCATAAAGCCAAGGACGTCGGCGCCGGGAGAAACAGCCCCACCTTTCACCTGCTACAATGGGCCAAACTATTTCGATTTCGGAGGTGTCTGCCATGTCGGACGATCTTCATCAAACCGCGTCGGGCAAGCGCCGCGACGTTATTAGCTGGGACGAGTTCTTTATGAGCGTGGCAATCGCCGCGCAGCGCCGCAGCAAGGATCCCAATACGCAGGTGGGCGCGTGCATCGCCAGCACTAACCACCGCATTCTTTCGGTGGGCTACAACGGTACGCCCTCGGCGCTCAACGACGACTTTTTCCCGTGGGGCACGAGCGATGACCCGCTGCAGGACAAGCATAACTACGTAGTTCATGCCGAGGCCAACGCCGTGCTCAACTACCGCGGCTCGCTCAAGGACCTTGAGGGTTCCACGGTCTACGTCACGCTGTTCCCGTGCCACGACTGTGCCAAAATCCTGGCGCAGGTAGGTGTGGGCGAGGTTGTCTATCTGGACAATAAGTACGCCGACACCGACGACGGCCGCATCAGTCGCCGCATTCTCGACTCCTGTGGCATTAGCTTCCGCCAGGTTATCGTCGATGTCCACATTGGTACCGGGGAACAAACTCAGCAGTAGCGGCAGCGTGTACGAGCGCCGGGCGTTGGCAAAAGCGGCTAATTAAGCCCCGTCCCAAATTGACTGTCAAATTAACTGCTCGTGAAAGTCGTGTCCGCGCGCATGGACGGCTCGCGAGCGGGTACATGGCTGTAGTAACATAGCTCTGTCCGCGGGCGCGCCCGCGTTATTGTGAGAAAGGAGCCCCTGTGGCTGTTAACGAAGAGCTGCTTAAGAAGGTTCTTGAAGAGATTCGCCCCAACCTGCAGGCCGACGGCGGCGACATGGAGTATATGGGCGTTGATGACGAGGGCGTCGTCAAGCTGGAGCTCCAGGGTGCCTGCGCCGGTTGCCCCATGAGCGCTCTGACGCTTTCCATGGGCGTCGAGCGTATCCTCAAGGAGCACGTGCCCGGCGTTACGCGTGTCGAGCAGGTCAATGCCTCCGGCGAGGCCGAGGATCTGTACGACGAGTATGCGCCGTTCTGAGAAGCGAAAGCTGCGGGCGATGTGCTCCGCATAGACGTCATGCCCAAATGTGCGGCTGCGAGCGAAAGGCCCGCGGCCGCATTTGTATGTAGGGAGCAGGGGGACCGATATGCTCAACGACCTCTACCATATGCTTGATCCTGTCGCCATTTCGGCGGGGCCCATCACCATCTACTGGTACGGCTTGGCCTATGTGGTCGGAGCTCTGCTCACGGCGGTCGTCATGTACCGCACGCAGCGTCGTTGGGGTTTTGACATTACGGTCGACGACCTGATGAGTGTCGTGGTTGGTGTGGTCTTTGGCCTCATCATTGGCGCCCGTCTGTTCTACGTCATCTTTTACGGTGACGGCTACTACTGGGCGCATCCGCTCGAGATCTTTGCCACCAACGAAGGCGGCATGAGTTTCCATGGCGGCCTGGTGGGCGGCATCATCGGCGGCGTGCTCGTGTGCCGCATGTACAAGCTCGACGCCTGGACCATCGCCGACCTTGCCGTTATCGGTGCTCCGCTGGCCTTGTTCCTGGGGCGCTGCGCCAACTTTGTCAACGGCGAGCTGTGGGGCAAGCCGACCGATCTGCCCTGGGGCGTGATCTTTGGCGGGACAGCGGGCGATATGCCGCGCCATCCATCCCAGCTCTACGAGGCATTTCTCGAGGGCATTGTGCTCTTCTGCATTCTGCAGGTGCTCAGCCGCAAAAAACCGCTGCTGCCCCAGGGTACGTTTATGGGTGTGTTTGTGATGGGTTACGGCATCGTCCGCTTTTTCGTTGAGTTCGTGCGCGTGCCCGATGCCCAGCTGGGCTATCTGCTGGGCGGCGTCATCACCATGGGCCAGCTGCTGAGTCTGCCACTCGTGATTGCGGGCCTGGCGCTCATCATTTTTGCCCTCCGCCGCAACCGTCCCCAGCGCATCTATCTCGACGCCTAACCACCACATACACCACAAAGGGGACAGGCACCTTTGTGGTGGTTTTGCCAGGCAACGATGACAGAACCGTAACGTTTCCCCAGATAAAACCTGCCAAAATAAACCTGTCCCTTTTTGGCAGGTTTCTAGAAAGGCTTTTCGGACTGTGAAGGATTCCGATCTCTCCACAACGGCTGCACGCGACGCCGCCCGCATCGTTTGGTTTAAGCGCTATCCCGCCAAGCAGACGCTCGTCGCATTTTTGCTCGCCCTGCTGGCGACCACGGCGTTTTCCATCGATCCCGCCCCGGTGTCGAGCAACGCGGTCCTGGCGATCGATCCAAAGGCCTCGGGCATGCTTTACGTGTGCTACGAGGTACTCCTCTCATTTGCCGGCCATACCGACGCTGTGATGCTGCTCGCGCTGGCCTGCCTACTCACGCTGCCGTTTCGCTATGTGTTCTTTGGCCGCGGTGACGCTTGGCGCCCCTCGGTCGTGCTGCCGTCGCTGTTCTTTGCCGTCTGCATGGTGTTCGGCCGCAGTTACGACCTCACCGATTCGGCCGAGATTGTGCTGGGCGACAAGGCGCGCGTTATCTGCGCCTGGATTGGCGGCGCGGGCTGGATGCTTCTGGCGATTGTGTCCTTCTATCTGGCTTTTGAGTTTTTGGATTGGTTGAGTTCCCGCCGCATTCCGTTTTCGGAGGCGCATTTTGGCCGCGTGTGGCGTGTTACCCACGCCGTGCTCTCGGTCCATCCTTTTGTTGGGCCGTTTCTTGTGCTCATGATTGTCTGGGCGCCCACGCTTATCGCCTCGCTGCCCGGCCTCTTTATGGGAGATACGGGCGCGCAGATCCGCCAATGGTTCAACTACCCCAACGGCACGAGCGACTACCTGCGCCTGCTTAACCCCAACGTGCTGCTCAACGGCCATCATCCGGTGGTGCACACGGCCATCATCGGCTCGTGTGTGCAACTGGGGCTTTCGCTATTCAATAGCGCCAATGCGGGTCTTGCCATCTACACCTGCGCCCAATTTGTCATCACGGCCGCCTGCGTGGCCTATTCCATATCGTCGCTGCGCAAGCTGGGCGTGAGCCTGCCGGTCCGCGGCGTCATCTTGCTGTTCTTTGCGTTTATGCCGATGTTCTCCAACTACGCGGCGCTGCTGACCAAAGACGTACTGTTTGCCGATGCGTTTCTGGTACTGCTCGTTCAGACCGTCAAGCTCGTGGCATGTGGCCTGCCCCGTCGCGATGTCAATGCCGAGCGCGCGGGCGAGCGCACGCCTGTGCTCTTTGCGCGCCACGACTGGCTGTTGCTCGTGCTGGGCGCCATGGGTTCCACGTTTTTGCGCAATGGCGGCCTGGTCTTTCCGTTGGCGGCCTGCGTGATTGCGGCGGCGTTTTGCGCCTGGGACGCGCATGTGGCCCGTCGCGTGGTCAAACAATCTGGCGTCGCACCCTCATGCGCCACGCCGCGCTTCCGCTGGGCCGGCGTTCTCGCGGTGCTCGTGCTCTGCCTTGCCTCCAACATGTACTTTACCAAGGTCTTTATGCCCGCGCACGATATCACGCCGGGCTCCAAGCGCGAGATCCTCTCGATTCCGTTTCAACAGACGGCGCGCTTCGTCCAAAAGCACGACGGCCTTAATTCGGGCGTTAACCCCAAGGTCAAAGACGACGGCACGATTGAGGAAGCTCCCTGCGACGGTCTGGTGACCGATAAGGAACGCGCTGCGATCGATCGGGTGCTCAAGTACGAGAATCTGGGCCGCCGCTACAACCCCGACAAGTCGGATGCCGTAAAAAACTGTTTTAACGAGTACGCCTCGCAGGAGGACATCAAGGCCTATTTTGAGGTGTGGGCCCAGATGTTCAAAAAGGATCCCGAGTGCTATATCTCGGCACTCATCAATAACTACTACGGCTACTTTTATCCGAGTGCCCGCGATGCGTGGGTCTACAGCACGGCGCGCAGTGCCGAGATCATGGCGAAGCCCGATAACCTCAAGTACTTCGACTTCCATCCGGTCGATAGCAAGGTTGTGCGCTGGTGCGACCACCTGATCAACCTGTATCGCGTGGCAGTACAACGCATCCCGTTTATCTCGCTCACCATGAGCTCGGCCACCTATGTGTGGATCATGATCGCTGTGGTGGTCTATCTGCTACGTCGTCATTCGTGGCGCGGGCTGGCCATTTGGGTGCCGCTGCTGGGCGTGCTCGCCGTGTGCCTGATCGGTCCCTGCAACGGCTCGACCTACATGCGCTACCTGTATCCAGTCATCGCCTGCATGCCCTTCGCCATCGGCGCCACCATCACCCGCAGCGACCTTCTCTGGTTCTAACTTGGTGCAAAGGGGACAGGTTACTTTGCACCAAGGGGGCTGCATCATCACGACGCCTTCATTTTGGGGTTTATCTCGCAGGCCACTAGGTATATCATAACGACGTTTGTTTATATTGCCCGAGCATCTGCGCTGGGCTTTAGGTCGAAACCGATAGGAGACACGTATGTCCGGACACTCTAAGTGGGCCACAACCAAGCATCGTAAGGGCGCGCAGGACGCCAAGCGTTCCGCCCTCTTCTCCAAGCTGAGCCGCAACATCACCGTTGCTGCCCGTCTCGGCGGCGACCCGCTGCCCGAGAACAACGCCAGCCTCGCCGCTGCCGTTGCCAAGGCTAAGGCTCAGTCCATGCCCAAGGACAAGATCAAGTCCGCTATCGACAAGGCCTTCGGTTCGGGTGCCGATGCCGCCGTCTACGAGAACATCGTGTACGAGGGCTATGGTCCCGCCGGCGTTGCCGTCTACGTCGACTGCCTGACCGATAACCGCAACCGTACCGCCGCCGATGTCCGTTCCGCCTTCTCCCACGCTGGCGGCAACCTGGGCACCTCTGGCTCCGTCGCCTTCCAGTTTGAGCGCAAGGGCCAGATCGTCGTCGCCAAGGAGATCCTGGACGAGAACGCCAAGAAGGAGACCATGATCGCCAACGGTGCTGCCGGTGACGAGGAAGAGTTCATGATGGCTATCGCCGAGGCCGGTGGCGACGACTACGAGGACGCCGGCGAGGAGTGGATCGTTTGGACCGCCGCCAACGACGTCATGGCTGTTTCCAAGGCGCTCGAGGAGCAGGGCATCCAGGTCAAGGGCTCCGAGACCACCATGGTTCCGACCACCCCGACCGAGGTCTCCGGCGCCGATGCCAAGAAGGTCCAGCGCCTCATCGACCGTCTCGAGGAGCTCGACGACGTTCAGGATGTTTACAGCACCATGGACATGACCGACGAGGTCATCGCTGCCCTCGAGGAGGAGTAGCGCCTGCACGGGTTAAGCCGTGCATATCTGGGCATAATGAAGCGAGCATACAAGCCTCGTGGAATAGATGAGCCGGATCCGCGTGCGTATGGCACCGGACCCGGCTCTTTTATAATGATGCGAATCGTTTTGCATTCTGTGGACCGAAACCTGAAGGGAGCGCGCGTGCGCGTACTCAAACGAGCCCTAGCAATCGTGTACCTTGCCGCCGCCATCGTGGCGCTGGGCACGCTTGTCTGCCAGTTCTGGGGACCGTATACGTATCGCTTTATGCTGCTGTTGCGTGACACCATGCCTCGCGTCGTCGTTACGGTGTGCGCCGCCATCGTGGCACTTGGCGTGCTCATCGGGTTTTTCCGCCTGATGTTCGCGCGTCGCGAGCCGTCCTGCGTGCATCCGGCGGGGGAGCGCAACATCGAGGTCACCCTCGCAGCGCTTTCCTCGTGCGCCCGTGCCGCGGCGGAGTGCGATGATCGCGTGATGGTTGAGCGTATCGAGGCACGCGTGCAGGGTTCCGACGAATCGCTCGTCCGTTTTAAGGTCGAAGCCATCGCGCTCGACGACCGGGACGTGGCCTCCCTTGCAACCGCGATGCAGCAACGTATCGAGGAGGCCTGCGACACCATGCTCGGCACGCCGGGCACGATCGCGCGCGTCCGTTTTTTGCCGTCCAAGACTACCGTCCAGACCGTGGAGGTTTCCGGTGAGTGATACCAATCAAGACAAGACTGTCCGCACCCCGCGCCTGACCATCGATCAGAGCGCAGCGCCGGCGAGCGAGGTCGTCGATTCCAAGGCGGAGAGCACCGAGTCGCATGACGCGGTCGCCAACGACTTTGACGAGGCCATGGGTCTCATCAAGGGTACGGGGGCGGCCATCTGGAGCTATGCCGTCCGTCATCCCAACACCACGCTCGGAGCCGTCGCTGGTTTTGTGCTCGCCGTGCTGGTGCTCACGCTCGGCCTATGGGACACACTCGTCATCGCATTCTTTGTGCTGATCGGCGCCGTGATTGGCCAGATCCGTGACGGCGAGAACGGGATCGTCAACTTCTTCGGCCGTCTGTTTAGCGGCCGCTAGTATGTATTCGACCGCCGCGTGTGCGGTGGGCATAAGGAGGAACCATGGCTTTTAACACGAAGGTCGATGTGGCCGATACCGAGCTCGAGGCAGACGAGACCGTCGCCGCCGAGGCTGAGGACGTAACGCTCGAGGACGGGGCGCTCGTCGAGGCCGAGCCCGCCGACGATGCGGACGAGGATGACGAGGAAGCGGACGAGTCCGAGGATTCGCTGACCTATTCCAACGGTGTGATCGAGAAGATCGTCGCCATGGCCACCCGCGAGGTGCCGCACGTCCTGGGCATGAAGGGCAACCTTATGCACTTTGTGCAGGAGCAGTTTGGTGCCGAGAACCTGACCAAGGGCGTGACGGTCGAGGTCACCGATGACAACCGCGTGGTCGTCAACATTTCCGTCATTATCGAGTACGGCGCCTACGCACCCGCGATTTTCGACGACGTTAAGGCGCGCGTGACCGAGCGTCTGGCCGCGATGACCGGCCTTGAGGTGGCAGGCGTCAACCTGCGCATCGAGGATGTCATCACCCCCGAGGAGTACGAGCACCGCACCAGCCAGCACGAGTAACCTACCAAATAGGGACAGGTTTGTTTCGATAGGTTTTACCTGCGAAAACGCTAAACGGTCGACCGCGCAAGAAAAAGTGCGGTCGACCGTTTTCTATATGCCCTCGATGTAGTCATACCGCTCGTCTAACTAGGGGTTGCAATCTTCGCGCTCCGCGTTACCCTAATGGGCGCATTGTTTCCAAATTGTTAACGAGGGGTTGCCGTAATGGCCGACGAGCACGAAACAGAAAGCAAGGCATGGGCGATTGAGGCCGCCGCGGCAGAGGCGGCATCGCGTGCCGCCGAGGAGGTGCATCGTCCTCCCGTGGTGCCGATGGAGCGCGTGGTCGATCGTGCCGATATTGAGCGCGGCGAGCGCGCCGGCCGCAAGCGCAGCCAGGAGCCGGGCTTCCCGCGCTTTTTCGCCGAGCTCAATCTGGGCCTGATTCTCACGGCGTTCGCCATCGTTGCGTTTAAAACCCCCAATCACTTTGCCTTCGGCGGAACCTCGGGCGTGTCGGTCATTCTTTCCACGCTGTTCCCGACTCTGCCCGTCGGCGTCTTTATGTGGATCATCAATGCGGTTCTCGTCGTCTTGGGCTTTATCTTTTTGGAGCGCAAGGCAATCCTTTGGAGCGTTTTTGCCTCGTTTGCGCTTTCGGCCTACGTCTCGCTGTTTGAGCTCTTCATTCCGACGGATGTTTCGATGACGGGAGATATGTGGCTCGACCTGTGTTTTGCCGTGATTTTGCCGGCGCTGGGCAGTGCCATTGTCTTTGACATTGGCGCCTCAACGGGTGGCACCGATATCCTTGCCATGATCCTCAAGCGTCGCACGACGCTCGAGATCGGACGCGCCTTGCTACTGGTCGATATCGGCATCGTGACCATCGCGGCCTTTTTGTACGGTCCGCGCGTTGGCCTGTACTGCGTGCTCGGCCTGTTTGCCAAGACGCTTGTGGTCGACAAGGCCATCGAGAGCATTCACTTGCGCAAGGTCTGTACGATTATTTGCGCAGAGCCACGCAAAGTCGAGGAGTTTATCGTCAAGCATCTCAACCGCACGGCAACGATCAGCCGCGGCTACGGTGCCTTCTCGGGCAATTGCGTCACAGTGATTATGAGCGTGCTGAGCCGTCGCGAAGCAGTGCAACTGCGCCGCTATACCCGCGATATCGATCCAGATGCGTTTATCACGATCGTTGACAGCTCCGAGATCGTGGGCAAGGGCTTCCGCGGCACGAACTAGCGCGGATATACCCTTCGAACCATTGAATAAAGCCGCCTACGTTTCAAACCGGTCATCTTGGGGTATTTGTCCCCACATTGCGCGATAATGTTGCCAAAGACGTCGTTTGCGATCCAGGTGATTCACTCTAGATACGAAGGGATGATTTCGATGTTCTGTTCGCAGTGTGGCGCCCCCATGGGCGATAACGACAAGTTCTGCGGCGTGTGCGGTGCCCCTAATACCGTGGTCAAGGCCGCCGGCCCCGCTCCCCAGGAACAGTCTCAGCCCCAGCAGTTTGTTCCGCAACCGCCCGTGGCGAATGCGCCAAAGGGCTGTGTGGCTCAGGCGTTCCAAGACATGACCAAGACTCCGGGCGTGCTGCAGCGCGTGTGCCAGATTGCTTTTTTGCCGGCGCTTATCTGTGTCGTGTCGGTGCTCGTGCTGTTCATTCCCGTTATCGGCGGTATTGCAGCTGCCATCGGCTTTTTGGCCGCCTGCGTGGCGAGTGTGTGCGGTTCGGGCTTTGGCATCGAGTGGGGTCGCGACCTGTCGCTTAAGATCGATGACGGCATGGATCGTCCGTTGATGCGTTCCACATCGTTTGGCCTCGGGGTCTTTTCGAGCGTTATTTCGGTCGTGCTCGAGATTATCGCTGCCATTCCCGTTATTGGTGTAGTGCTTTCGCTGGTGGAGAGCGTGGTAATTGGCGCGGCGGGCTCGTATTCGTATTACGGCTCTTCTGCGCTCGAGACTGCGCTGTTTGGCTCGCTTGGCCTGCTTGTCCTGGCTATGATTGCCACGGCGGTCCTGGGAGTCTTCTTTAAGATGTTCGCCGATATCGCCGTGATGCACTTTGCGGTGACCGGTCGCGTCGAGAGCGCGTTTTCGCTCGACAAGGTCTGGGCGGCCTTTAAGAACAATAAGACCAAGCTGTTCTGCGCTTCATTCCTTCCCGAGTTTTTGACGGGCCTGGTCGCCAACGTTGTCACATGGATCTTGACGGCGGTCTTTGGCGCCATTGCCTCTGTCGGTATGTATAGCTACTACTATCGTCCTACGGGTATTGAGGCAATTGTTAGCGGCGGTGGCATCTCACTCGTGCTGTTCCTGGTGCTGATCGCTTTCGTCACCGTATTTCTAACGGTCTTTGGCAAGATGCTCAAGCACCGTGCCGTTGGCTATTGGGTCGCACGTTATGCAAGCGAGTGGGCCGACGAGGATAAGGACGACGTCCTGACGTTTGTATTGCCCTTCGAGAAGAAGTCCGCTCCTTCGGGTTACAGCGCTCCGGATGTCGCGCCTGAGCCCGAGCCTGAGTCTGTCCCGGGATCTGCGCCGGAGTCCGAGCCCACGACGGAGCCCGAGCCCGAGACGGAACCCGCGCCCGAGACGGAACCCGCGCCAAGCTCCGACGAGGACCCGCAAGACGAGTAGCCCTGTCACCTGCCATTTGGGGACGGGATAGAAATGGTAGAAATAGTGCTTGACGAATGAGCGGGGGCGGACGTGTCGAAACGTCCGCCCCCGCTTTGACATCGCGATGTGGCTACGGCTGCGAGATGGTCGCGATTCGACTACTCGTTGTGCTTCTCCTCGTGGCGAGCGGCGGCACGGGCATCGTGAATGCCCTTGATGGCGGCATGGCGGGCGGTACGGGCGTCGTGCATGGCGTCGCGGGCCTCGGCGGCTGTTGCCTTGGCAGAGCGCAGTTTGGCGGCCAAGTCGGGATTGGTCTCGGCAACCGCGGCGATAGCGGGGCCGTCGAGCTCCTCTTGCGTGGGCTCGGCCAAAAAGTCGATAGCATACTGAGCGGCTACCATGGAGCCCTTGGCGAGCACGCTCTCGTCGATCTTATAGAAGCAGGAGTGCTGGGCATAGGTGGCGCCGATCTGGGGGTTGCGCGTGCCCACAAAGGCAAGCACACCCGGTACACGGCGCAGGTACTCCGAAAAATCCTCGCCCGAAAGCGTGCCGCGATAATGGCCTTCGCCGGCTGTACCCAGACACTTGACCACGGCCTGACGGCAACGCTCACTCGAGGCGACGTCGTTTTCGACCTTGTAGTTGGCGATGGTGTAGTCGGTAAGTTCAGCCTCGGCGCCCAGGGCCGCCGCAGTGTGCTCTACGATGCGGCGCATGAGCTCGGGCATTTCCTCGTGCGTCGAATCGCCATAGGTGCGCACCGTGCCGGCGAGGTAGGCGGTACCGGCGATAACGTTGCGCGCGGTGCCGCCGTGCAGCTCGCCGACGGTAATGACGGCCGGCTCGTAGGGGCTGATCTCGCGCGAAACGATGGTCTGCAGGGCGTTGACGATCTCGGCCGCCACCATGACGGCGTCGTGGCCGCGCTGGGGCATGGCGCCGTGGCACGAGGTCCCGCGGACATCAATGCGGAACCAGTCGGTATTGGCCATGCGCGGACCGGGCTCGCAGCTTACGGTGCCGGCGTCGACCTCACTCCAGATGTGTGCGGCGTAGGCGCCATCGACGCCGTCGAGCACACCCGTGCCGATCATGAGTTTGGCGCCTTGGCCGTTTTCCTCACTGGGTTGGAAGACGATGCGGACCTCGCCGTGGATGTCGTCGGTCATATGGCGCAGGATCTGCAGCGTGCCGAGCATCATGGCAATGTGGCAGTCGTGGCCGCAGGCGTGCATGCAGCCCTCGTTGACGCTGGCGAACTCCTCGCCGGTCTGTTCGGTGACGGGTAGGGCGTCGATATCCGCGCGCAGCAGGATGCGGCGGCGCGGCGTGCCGTCCTCGCGGTAGGCGTCGGGTGCGGTGCCGCGAAGGGTCGCCACCAGGCCCGTCTTAAGCGGGCGCTCGTAGGGGATATTCATGGCGTCGAGCTGGTTGGCGATGTCAGAAGTCGTGCGCTCTTCGGCGAGGCTCAGCTCCGGGTGCTTATGGAAGTGCCGGCGCTGCTTGATGATGTAGGGCTCAAACTCGGCGGCGATATCTTGGATGGCTGCGGTGACGTCATCAGCCGCGCGGGCCTCGGTCGCTGCCATAATCTGCTGTGCCTTGGTCTTCGTCATGGTCGATTTGCTCCTTGCTGGTTTATCGCAAAATCGTACAGGCTCTTTCCAGTATGCCACCTGCCACTTGGGGACGGGGCAGAAATGGTAGAAATGAATACCTCCGTAACCTTGACAGGTCCAAATTGCTTGTGCACGCAGCCTTGAATGCGGCTTTCAAGCTTGAAATCTACCATTTCTACCCCGTCCCCAAGGGGCAGGCGGGGCCGTTGGGGTTGGGAAAGGTGCCGTTTACCGCTTGACGTTTTGCAGCTGTGGCGGTGGAGTACACTCGGGGGTGTTGAATTTCCTGCCAGAGATGGGGATGCCCATGCAACATATCGATCGGATTATCCGCTCTAAGAACGTCTTTACCTCGCAAGACGGCATCGATACCGCCCGTGAGCTGGCGATTGCCATCGCAGGCGACCGTATCGTCGCAGTCGGCAAGCCCGATGACGTGGTCGCCGCCGCGCCTGCCGCCACGCCGGTTATCGACTACGGCGAGCAGTTTGTCTGCCCCGGTTTCCATGACGCTCATCTGCACTTCTTTCATACCTCGGTCGGTTCCTCGCCGTATATGCTCATGGATGGGGGCACGTCCGAGGTGGCGCTGGTGCAGCACGTGCTTGAGTTTTCCCAGAATCTGCCCGACGACGCTTGGGTTGTGACGCAGGGCTGGCGCGACTACCGTTGGGATCCGCCCGAGCATCCTACCAAGGCGTCGCTCGATGCGGTATTTCCCGATCGTCCCTGCGTTATGTACTCGGGCGACGGCCACACGCTGTGGCTCAACAGTCGCGCTCTCGAGGCGCTCGGCGTCACGCGCGATAGCGAGCCGCCAGCGGGCGGCAGCTACGACAAGGACGCAAACGGTGAGCTCACGGGCATTGCTCACGAGGCGGCCGCCATGCAGCTGTTGCCGCGCTGCCTTGAGTGGCTGGGCGAAGATCGCATCGCAAGCGCTTACGCCGATCAAATGAGGCGCATGGCCGAGCAGGGCATCACCTCTATCTGCGACATGTCGCTCATGCCCATGCCGGGCTGCGATTTTATCCGCGACGACGTCTACGACAAACTGCAGACAGCCGGCAAGCTGGGCATTCGTGCCCATCTGTTCCCCACGCTGCTGGATGACCAGTCGCGTCTAGAAGAGCTGCAGGCACGTTACGCGAACAACGCACTGCTTTCGGCGCCGGGCTTTAAGCAGTTCTTTGACGGCGTGTCGAGCGAACATACGGCATATCTCACCGAGCCCTATACCAATCCGCGCTTCCCGGGCGACCAAGGCCGTCTGACGGTTTCCGCCGAGCGCATGCGCAAGCTGGTTCTGGCGGCTGCGGAGCGCGGCCGCGCCGTGCGCATCCACGTTATCGGCGACGGTGCGATTCATGCCGCGCTGGATATCTTCGAGGAAGCCGCCGGTCTGTACGGCCTGCCCCAGCACGGCCACAACACGCTCGAGCACCTGGAGAACCTCCTGCCCGAGGACATCGACCGCCTGCGCAAGCTCAACGTGGTCGCCTCGAGCCAGCCTTGCCACATTACGCTCGACCCGGGTGGACCGGAGCGCGATTTGGGCTTGGAGCGCAGCCGCATCATGTGGCCGTTCGCAACCTATAAGCAGCGCGGCATTCGCCAAGCCTTCGGTACCGACAGCCCCATCACGCCCGTTACCAGCATGGACGTGCTCTACACAGCTATCACACGCCAGGACCCCAAAAGCCACTGGCCCGAGGGCGGCTGGTTGCCGAGCGAGCGCATCGACGCGGCAACGGCTTTGCGCAACTACACCTTGGGCAGCGCCTATGCAGCAGGCGACGAGCAAAACCTCGGCAGCTTGGAGCCCGGCAAGTATGCTGACCTGGTGGTCTTGGACCAAAACCCGCTCACCGTTGACCCCCAAGAGCTACAAGCCACCAAGGTTCAGGCCACCTACCTGGCAGGTAACGTAATCTACGAGCGCTGATGCTCATGCCGTGTCGTTAAACGCGGCCCGGGCGACTTATTTTGGGATGGCGCTCGAGCCACGTCTGCATATCGGTGGGGACTCGTTATGAGCGTCCCTGCTCTGCCGGATTTGTGCGTGGGGCGGAGGCGCTGCTGCCCCGCGCGTTCAAATTGGACATTTGCAATGCTGCCTCATGGTGTTTTGCATACTTCCCATTACAGATTGCATAAAAAGGTTGGGATGTTCTTTCTGGCCCTGATGTACCCCCGCCTGGGCCGTGCAAAAAACGGAGTATTCAGCACTGCGAGCTCTGCCGGCGCCGTTGCGGTCGGGTAATGTCATGGGGATTGACGTCATTTTGGCGTCCGGGCAGGCACGAGGCATGCCTTTATGCCCTGATGGGGTCTGCCTGCCGACCCAAATCGCCGGTCGAAGGCGTCCTTGGGACCAATAAGATGTGTCTGGCGCGTATACAGCCATCCTGGTCTGCTGAATACTCCCAAAAATGCACGGTGCTCCCCAGGGGACCCGTGCGTGCAGCGAAAGCCATGCCCATGTTCCTATCCGCATCGCCATTTTGCTGCACTGACGTTTCTGAATGCCGCGCCCGAACTAGTTAACTTGGCTCCCGTGTGGCGCCGGAGGGGCGGGATATAAGGTTTATCGCGAGTTCCGCACGATCCGAAGGCCACGTAATGTGGCCTTCGTGCGAGCAGGACTGCCCGAGCAGGAAACCTTATGCCCCGCCCCTCCGGCGCCACACGGGAGCTGCGCACAAGTTATCCCCCCGGCATTCAGAAAATCTAAGTGCCAAAAAATAAGATTTTTTGACTCTGTGTTGTATAACCCGCCATTCGTGGGTACCATTCAACGCGTACGCAAACAAATAGGGTTAATTCGCGTGGCATAACCACGCGGCCCAAAAAGGAGGAGACAAGCATGTCGTCTTTGAAACCGCTTGCAGATCGTGTTCTGGTCAAGCCCGACGAGGCCGAGCAGAAGACCGCTTCTGGTCTGTATATCGCCAGCAACGCTCAGGAGAAGCCGCAGCGCGGCACCGTCGTTGCCGTTGGCGCTGGCAAGGTCAACGACAAGGGTGAGCGCATCCCCATGGACGTCAAGGAAGGCGACGTTGTCATCTACGGCAAGTTCGGTGGCAACGAGGTCAAGGTCGACGGCGAGAAGTATCTGCTGATGCGCGCCGACGACATCTACGCCGTCGTCGAGGCCTAGTCTCATCAGGCTCTCTGATTCGTCTTTGAACGCGGTCGCCGCATAGGACTCGGAAGCGGCGACGTGAGTCACATTTCTTTTGGAGGATTACCTACCATGGCAAAGAACATTACGTTCAATACCGATGCCCGCGCTAAGCTCGCCAAGGGCGTCAACACTCTGGCCGATGCCGTTACCGTCACCATGGGCCCCAAGGGTCGCTATGTCGCCCTGCAGCGCACGTTCGGTGCCCCGACCATCACCAACGACGGCGTTTCCGTCGCCAAGGAGATCGAGCTCGAGGACAACATCGAGAACATGGGTGCCCAGCTGGTGAAGGAGGTCGCCACCAAGACCAACGACACCGTGGGTGACGGCACCACCACCGCAACCCTGCTCGCTCAGGCCATCGTTAACGACGGCCTGCGCAACGTCGCCGCTGGCGCCAACCCGCTGGCCATCCGTCGCGGCATCGACAAGGCCGTCAACGCCGCCGTCGCCGAGATGAAGAAGCAGGCCAAGCCGGTCGAGACCAAGGAGCAGATTGCTTCCGTCGGTACCATCTCCGCCGGTGACCCCGAGGTCGGCGAGAAGATTGCCGAGGCCATGGAAGTCGTGGGCAAGGACGGCGTCATCACCGTCGAGGATTCCCAGACGTTCGACATCACCATCGACACCGTCGAGGGCATGCAGTTCGATAAGGGCTACGTCTCCGCTTACTTCGTCACGGACAACGACCGCATGGAGGCCGTGATGAAGGATCCGTACATCCTCATCACCGACCAGAAGATCTCCAGCGTCCAGGACATCATGCCTGTTCTCGAGGCTGTCCAGCGCGCTGGCCGTGGCCTGCTCATCATCGCTGAGGACATCGACGGCGAGGCTCTGCCCACCCTCGTCCTCAACAAGATCCGCGGCGCCCTCAACGTCTGCGCCGTCAAGGCTCCGGGCTACGGCGATCGCCGCAAGCGCATTCTCGAGGACATCGCCGTCCTCACCGGTGGTCAGGCTGCTCTGGACGAGCTGGGCGTGAAGGTCGCTGACATCACCGCCGATATGCTCGGTACCGCTAAGTCCGTCACCATCTCCAAGGACAACACCGTCATCGTCGGCGGCGCTGGCTCTAAGGAGGCCATCGACGCCCGTATTGCTCAGATCAAGGGCGAGATGGAGAACACCACCTCTGACTTCGACCGCGAGAAGCTCCAGGAGCGCCTGGCCAAGCTCTCCGGTGGCGTTGCCGTCATCAAGGTCGGCGCTGCCACCGAGTCCGAGCTCAAGGAGATCAAGCACCGCGTCGAGGACGCCCTGCAGGCAACCCGCGCTGCTGTCGAGGAGGGCATTGTCGCTGGCGGCGGCGTCGCCTTCATGGACGCTGTGCCTGCGCTCGATGCAGTCGAGATCGACGACCCCGAGGAGAAGATCGGCGTCGACATCGTCAAGAAGGCTCTGACCGCTCCGGTCGCAACCATTGCCAAGAACGCTGGCTTTGAGGGCGCTGTCGTGGTCGACAAGGTCGCCGAGCTGCCCGCTGGCCAGGGTCTCAACTCTGCCAGCGGCGAGTGGGGCGACATGATCGAGATGGGCGTCCTCGACCCCGTCAAGGTCAGCCGCGTCACCCTGCAGAACGCTGCTTCTGTCGCCAGCCTGATCCTCATCACCGAGGCCACGGTTTCCGATGTGCCCAAGAACACTCAGCTTGAGGATGCTATCGCTGCTGCTACCGCTGGTCAGCAGGGCGGCGGTATGTACTAAGGCCGACAAGGTCTAGAACTCCCACCGGGGATCCGGGGGCGTGACGGGGTTTCTCTCCGGAACGTCCTCGGACATGCAAAGAGGCTCCGCATCGCGCTTCGCGCTGCGGAGCCTCTTTGCGTCCTGCGGAATGTTCCGGAGAGAAACCCCGTCACGCCCCCGGATTCCCTGCGTTTACGGCCTTGAGGTCGGCTCGCGGAGAAGGACATGGTTGTTGGGGATACGTATCCCGGACGCTGTTTCGCGCTTTGCGCGAAAGGCGCGTTACTGTGGGATGGGTGGGGAACGTGGTTGTTGCGGCAACTGATCCC